>JACRBK010000088.1 GCA_016234525.1 Chloroflexota bacterium | reverse complement strand
GAGCGAACACGACAAACAAATGTGGATTGTCGAGACGTGGTATGGCTACTGTCTGGCGCCGCAGCGCAGCATGGAATTGGACGCAAAATGGCTGGAATTGACCGCCGCGTTTGCCTCCAAAGAAAACTTCAGCGCCATGCTGGCGAAAGATTTCGGCTGTTTTATCGAGCCGGGCGGGACCTTCCTCCAGCGTGATATTCCGCTGGATGGGCGCACCGACGTGTGGGAAAGCTGGCGCGCATTGATCCAGCAGTGGCAGCGCGGCTAATTTTTCTGCCGGAAAAGCGCGGCGCGGCAAGCAGCGTCCCTACAAAGACCCAGTTGACTGCGGTCCCTTCTCCAACTTGGTTGGAGAGGGGATAGTGGTTAGCCCAGGCCGTTTTTAAATAAATTACGTGCTGCCTATCTCGGCTCGCCCCCGTGCTGGCACGGGTCGAATCCAAAACTTAACAGCGGCGGCGGCGTGTCGTTTTGCAGCAAAAAATCACGCGCCGCCTCGCGTGTTGGAAACATCCGAATCAGTTCGCGCTGGGTCATGCGGTTGAGCAGATCGGCCAACACTTCGCTTTCAAAGGTGGGGTTGACCCCTGCGATTCGCCCCCGGTGAGGATGAGTAGCGAGCGCGCTTTGCGCATAAAGGTAAATCGCATCGGGATCAATCGTCCCCAGGTCGGCTAAATCTATCAGACTGTGAATATAATCGTCCGCATTTTCTAAAATCAATCTAATCTCATCGAGGACAATATTAATATCGGCAGCCGTGATATTGCCGATCCAGCGTGACAACAAGATTTTGTCGGGAACCAACCAGATCATTTCAACTGGCATTATGCTACCCCCTTTGCGCAGCCAGCACAGAAAAAATTAATCAGGGGACAGTGTAGGCGGCAGTGGTAAAATTTATTGTGTTTAGTCAGTATACACCCTGAGCTTATTCTCTAGAATTGAGGAACATCATGATTAAACGCATCAATCATATTGCGATTGTGGTCGAAGACTTGGATTCCGCCCTGGCGTTCTGGCGCGATGCGATGGGCCTACCGGTGGCCAAGACCGAAGAAAATCCCGGTGAAAATGTAGACATCGCGTTTTTGCCGGTGGGCGAGAGTGAGATCGAACTGCTCAAACCCACCGACACCGAAAGCGGGATCGGCAAATACCTGGCGAAAAAAGGCCAGGGAATGCACCATATGTGCATCGAAGTCGAAGACATTGACGCGACCATGCAACGCCTGGCCGCGCATGGCGTACAAATGATCAATGACGTGCCGCGTGTGCGCGAAGAAGGCACACGTTATGCGTTTGTTCACCCCAAGAGCGCGGGCGGCGTGCTGGTCGAACTTTACGAACTGCCTAAATAACGCCGCAAATTCGGTCTTTGAAGTCTGCCCGCGCCGGTTTAAAATCTGTGGGGAACTAAACCGGAGAAGGAAAAATGGAACGTACTATGCCACGCGATTATTATGAGGTTCTGGGTGTCCAGCGTACTGCTAGCAAAGATGAGATCAAGCAGGCGTTTCGCCAGCTTGCCCGCCAACACCATCCCGATGTGAACAATGCCCCTGACGCCGAAGATCGTTTTAAGGAGATCAACGAGGCCTATCAGGTATTGTCGGATGACAACCGGCGCGCGGCCTATGATCGTTTCGGCCATGCGGGGGTCACGAACGGGGGGATGCCCGGCGGCGGGTTTAGCGGGGGGTTCCCCGGTATCGATGAAATTTTCGAGGAACTCTTCGGCGGGTTGGGCGGCTTCGGATTCAATACGGGACGCCGGTCACGCGGCCCGGCGCGTGGGCGCGATCTGCGCCATGACCTCAAAGTAGATTTTCAGCAAGCGGTGTTTGGCGCTGAAATTGATATTGAAGTGAACCGGCGCGAAAAATGCGACATGTGCAGCGGGTCCGGCGCGAAACCCGGCACATCCCCTCGAAAATGCCCGGAATGTAACGGATCGGGACAGGCGCGCCGCGTGCAGCAGACCTTCTTTAATATGGTCACAGTGACCGACTGTCCGCGCTGCCGGGGCAAAGGTGAGATTATTGACAGCCCCTGCCCCAAATGCACCGGGATCGGGGCCGTATTAGGCGGGCGCACGATCAAACTTAAGGTTCCGCCGGGCGTTGACGATGGAATGCAGATTCGTTTGAGCAGCGAGGGCGAACCCAGTACCAGCGGCGGTCCGAACGGTGATCTCTACGTGGTGGTGCATGTCGAACCGCACGAATATTTTAAGCGGCGTAATCACGATATTATCCTCGAAATTTCGGTCAATGTGGCGCAGGCCGCGCTGGGCGATGTGATCAGCATCCCCACCGTAGAAGGGGACATCGAACTGACCATCCCGGCGGGCACCCAGTCTGGCAAAGTGATCCGGCAGCGTGGCAAGGGAGTTCCCAAACTGCGCCCGGATGCAACGACAGCAGGTCGAGGCGATCAATTGGTGGTGGTGACGGTGGAAGTGCCGAGCAAACTCACCAAAGAACAACGCGAATTGTTTGAAAAACTGGGGCAAACCCTGGGCCGTGAAGTGATTCCGCAAAAAGCCGGGCGTGGTTTTCTCGACCGGATCGCGGATTTCCTGGGTGGGAGTTGAGGCAGCGGTCAGCAATCAGCCTTCAGCACAAGCGGCCTCACCTCCTGCCGCAGCCGAAGATATTTTATAGGGGCGCGGCACTGCTGCGCCCGGTCTTTTAACACGCAAAAAAAGAGAAACGGGCGTCTCGGTAAGGAGCGCCCGCTTCCCTTGCGCGTATCACTTTGAGGAGGAGGACGGGGCCTGCGGTTTGGTCACGATGGGGCTACGATAACTGGTTCAGCACGCGTCAGTGAAGACCCCGTCAAAATCAATGATAGCACATTTTTCAAGACAAGCAATATAATAATCATTTAAATTTGAAAATCCTTATATATTCCTAACAACTTGCCGCAAACGATCCGGCGGGATCGCATAAATCCCCGCCGATTATCATACCCTTAGGATTGAGGAAAACTCGTGGACTGGATTGAAATATCACTCGAAGTGGATGGCGAAGCCGCTGAAGCCGTTGCCGATATATTGCAGCGTTACGGTCACCAGGGCGTGGCGATTGAGCAGGCCGGGTTCCCGACTGAAGTCTGGCCCGATCAGATTCCCGCGGCTGACCGGCTGATCGTGCGGGCGTATTTTCCCGACGACAGCGAATCGGAAGCACGCCAGCAAAAACTGCGCGAGGCGCTGTGGTATATGAGCAAGCTCTATCCCATGCCCGAACCGGCGTTCCGCGTCGTGAAGGACGAAGACTGGGCCGAAGCCTGGAAACAGCACTATCACCCGCTGCGGTTGGGCAAACGGCTGTATATTCGCCCCGAATGGGCGACGATCTCCGATCCGCGCCCGGATGATATTGTACTGGTGATGGATCCCGGCATGGCGTTCGGGACCGGCACCCATCCCACAACGCAGCTTTGCCTGATCGCCGCCGAAGATTTGTTAGCCGATTGGCCCGGTATCGATGTACTCGACCTCGGCTGTGGATCGGGCATTTTGGGGATCGCAGCGCTGCGGTTGGGCGCGGCACATGTGCTGGCGCTGGATACGGACGAGCAAGCCGTCACCGCCACGATGCAGAATGCGGGTTATAACGATGTGACAGATCGTATCACGGCTCAGCGCGGCAGCCTGGAAACCCTGCGCAGTTCCGCCCACCATTTTGACCTGATGCTGTGCAATATTTTGGCGAAGGTCATTATCGAATTGTGCGGGCAGGGACTCGGTGATGTCGT
>JACRBK010000441.1 GCA_016234525.1 Chloroflexota bacterium | reverse complement strand
GCTCGCGCTCAACCGGGGATCGTACCAGCCGGTGAATGATGCGCCCGCCGCGTGTTTTGTCTATGTGCGCGAATATCTGGGCGAGCGGCGGCTCGTGGCGATCAACTTCAGCGATCAGCTGCAAACCCTCAAGCTGGACTCATTCGCGGCTGAGGGAAAAGTACTGCTCTCAACGGAAATGGATCGCACCGGGAGCGAACGATTGGCGGCGCTGTCGCTGCGCCCATTTGAAGGTGTGATTCTCGATATTTAAGCATCTGCGCCTGGTCTTACCCCTATCTCCCAGCCCCTTTCCCCGCTGCGCAGAGAAAGGGGAGGCGCTTGTTTGTGTAGGGGCGCGGCGCCGCTGCGCCCGGTTTTTGGCCTCACACTGTGGAGAGCCGCCCAGGAGAAGTATGGAACCGGAAATCAAGGATCGTTATAACGACCAGATTTTACAAACCGCCATGCAGCGCTTCGGCATCGCCGAGGGACAGATCAAGCTGCTGGATGGGTTTGAGAGTTTTATGTACGAATTTCAGCGTGACGGCGGCGAGTATATCCTGCGCATTGGACACAGCCGCCGCCGCACGGTGGATCTGATCAAAGGCGAGGTGGACTGGATCAACGCGCTGGCTGCTGGTGGGGCCGGGGTCGCCAAAGCGATCCGATCCGCCAGCGGCGCGCTGGTCGAAGTGATCGACGATAGCAAAGACGGTCAATTTTTAGTGACCGCTTTCACCAAAGCATTGGGCCGCCCGGTGTGGGAATGGGAAGCGGGCTGGACTCCCGCGTTGTATGAGCGTTACGGCGAGCTTTTGGGGCGCATCCACGCTCTATCCCGCCGTTATACGCCCGCCGATCCCGCCTGGAAACGTCTGGAATGGGACGCGCCGAGTAATTTGGAAGTCGAGCGCTGGCTGTCGCCTGACCAACACATCGTGCATCAGAAATTCCATCAGGTGAAAGCCGCCATCGATGCGCTGCCGCGTGGGCCGGAGTCGTATGGCCTGGTCCACCAGGACGCGCACCCCGGCAACTTTTTCGTGACGGAAGAGGGGCAGTTCACGCTGTTCGATTTTGATGACTGCGTGTACAGCTGGTATATCTACGATGTGGCGATGGTGGTGTTTTATATGATCGTGCTGAAAGACGATCCGCTGGCGCTGACGCGCGAATTTATGCCTGCTTTCTGGCGCGGCTACCGGCGCGAATTCGCGCTCGATCCCCGCTGGCTGGCGGAGATTCCGCTCTTCATGAAACTGCGCGAGATCGATCTGTACGCCGTCATCCACCGCAGTTATCCCGATGTCAATGCCATCGAGGATCGGTGGCCGCGCACGTATATGCAGGGACGCAAGGCGCGCATCGAAAACGATGTGCCGCTGGTCGAGTATGATTTCAGGCAGGCGGCGGAGGGGTAGCGGTCAGCTTTCAGCACTCAGCAAGAACTAAGAACGGCCTCACCCCCTACCCCCTCTCCATTACGCTGCGCTGATGGAGAGGGGAAATAGCGCGTTTTTCGGGGGGCGATAGGGGTAAATCCAGCGCCACCATGCTATATTACAGTCCTGCCTCACAATTTGCGTTCGAGGGAAAAAAGGGATTTCTAACATGAAAGTGTTGATTAGGCTTTTTTCTTTCAAAGACTGGGATCACAAACAGATTGCGGAGTTTCATCAGACTATCCAACGCCTGCAATCCGAAACTCAGGACCGACGAGGTTTGCTCAACATCGTTGCCGCCGAACATGCGCGGTCCGATCAATTCACTCCTGGTAAACAAGTGGCCTTGCGACAGGCGCTTATCAGTTTTGGTGGCGATGCTATTCATCCGCTTTCCGAACAAGCCCGATTATCCAACTCGCCCGAAGTGCGTATCAGTGCTGTATTCGCTTTAACTAAAATTAATCACTCTGACACGATACCTGTTTTGCTCCAATACATTGAGAACAGTAACTACTGGGTGGCTCTGACTTGCGTCAAGGGCCTGGCCGAACGCAAAGATGCGCGTAGCATAGAGCCTTTCCTCACACTGCTTAATGGGCACAGATGGCGACAACTAACTGGTGAAAAGACAAAGTTTCACGTTGTGAGCGTAGATATTGCTGTTCAGATTCGCTTCATGGCTGCTGAGTCCCTGGCGGAAATGGGCGAAAGCCGGGTGTTTGCGCATTTACTTGAAATGACAGGTGATACGGGAGTGGCCCAACATGCCGTTTCTGGGCTGGAGAAATTATTGATCCGAAACTCAGCCAGTCTTTCAGAACTGGAATTACAGCAACTCATCGAACTGAAAGATTTATACCAGAAACCGATAGAGTCAGATTACTATAGAGGATATTACACAAACAAACTCGAACCAGTGTCCTGTACCAATCTAGAGCGCATGGCAAGAGACGAGCTTGATAGACGAAGGAAAGCCAACTAGACCTTGTAAATCGTAGAAGTTACATTTCAAGCACAGCCGTCGCTGTTACATTTATGGAGGCCCAAACTGCATCTAAAGCTATTTTTCTCAGCTTAGCTCTTAGAGGGAGGGCGAGGGAAATGCGGTAAATCGTGTGTAGATTTCCCACCTCAACCGCTTTTGACAGTGGCCTGATAGCTTTTGAGAGCTTGCGCCTGCTACCATCCCCCGCAGTGTGATCGGACTCAATCACGGAGAGAGACACAGAACCCATGACCAGTGGCATAAATCCCTTAAAAATAGGGCAGACGATTCTAAAACCCGATCGCCCGGTGGGGATCGTCGGCTACGGCGCGTATGTGCCGCGCTACCGCCTGCCGGGGCGCGAGGTGGCCCGCGTCTGGACCGGCGGAACCAGCGGCAGCCCGGTGCTTGAAAAAGCCGTCGCCGGGTTGGATGAAGACGTGATC
>JACRBK010000440.1 GCA_016234525.1 Chloroflexota bacterium | reverse complement strand
GTCGTCAAGATCGCCGGGACGTATGATCAGGCGAAAAAAGTAGCGATGGATTTCGCGGCGCGCCGCAACCTGTATTATGATGCCGGGTCAGAGTCGATTCCTGGGCGCGAAGGATTTAAGACGATTGCTTTTGAGATCGCCGAACAGTTGGCCCGTTTGCTGCCGCAAGGTGAGGGCCGTTGGCGCGCCCCCGATTGGTATGTGCAGGCGGTCAGCGGCGGGATCGGCCCGCTGGGAGTCTGGAAAGGATTCCAGGAACTCAAACAGATGGGGCTGATCGATAAAATGCCCAAGCTGGCGATTATCCAGTCGGAAGGCTGCGCGCCGATGGCGTCGGCGTGGCGTTTTAAGGCGGAACAGGCTGAGCCGGTGATTCCTCATACGCGCATTTCGGTGTTGGCGACAGGCAGTCCTGGGCGATCTTATTCGCTGCTGCGCACGGCTTGCCTTGAAAACGGCGGCACCATGATCGCCGTGTCCGACGGGGAAGCGTTCCGCGCGATGCGGCGGCTGGCCCGCGAAGAGGGGTACAGCATGGAACCCGCCGCTTCGGTGGCCTTCGCCGGGTTTGAAAGACTGCTGACCGACCAGGTGATCGGCGCGGAAGAAACGGTCGTGGTCAACTGTTCGGGACATACTTTCCCGGCAGAAAAACACATTCTCGAAGATCAATATGTGCTCGACCTGCAATTCGGAGCCGAAACCGTTGGCGCGTCGAACCATACGCAGCTTGAAGACGGTTTGGGCGCGGCGTTTGAACGTCTGGACGAACAGGTGACGACTGTCGTCGTGATTGACGATAACCCGCAAGACAGCCGCCTGATCCGCCGCCTGCTGCAAGCCCACAAAAATTACCGGGTGTTTGAAGTCAACAGCCCGCTGGACGGCCTCGATCTGGTGCGCCAGCGTAAACCCGATCTGGTGGTGATGGATCTGACGATGCCCGATATGGATGGTTTTTCGCTGCTGGAGGCGTTTAAGGCCGATGCCGAGATCGCCAATATTCCGGTGGTGGTGGTGTCCGCCAAAACCTTGACGGTTGCGGACCGCACCCGGCTGGAAAAACACGCCGAGTCGTTATGGCAAAAGGGCAGCTTTAATACGCGCGAACTGGTGGAGCATGTGGTCCAGACCCTCGGCGGTGATCTCAGCCAGACCCCGCCCGAACTGACTCAGGCTTCGGCAGGGCAGGTGGTCGCGGCCTCGAAGAGTACGATCACGCCGGACGCGCCGCCGCCGCCCGTCAAAGTGCGCGATATTGTGGTGATCGACGACGAACCGCGCGATGCGCGGCTGATTCGCCGTTTATTAGAAGCGACGGGCCGTTATCGTGTGGTCGAAGCGTATGACGGCGAGTCAGGATGGAATACGATTAAGCGGGATAAACCCTCTTTGATCGTGCTGGATATGGTGCTGCCTGATACGACGGGCGAGGCGTTGTTAGAGCGCCTTAAATCGGATGATGAAACGCGGAATATTCCGGTCGTCGTGCTGACGGCGAAAGAATTCCGCGCCGAAGAACGAGAGCAGCTCTTGGGGAAGATCATCTCGTTGTTCGAAAAAGCGAATCTTGATCGCCGCGCCCTGGTCGATTATGTCAATGAGACCTTGAGCGACGAATAAGAGCGGTGTCTCTCTGTAAATGGCTTCTGAACGGGCGCCACGCCGCCGCGCCCAAAAGAATTTAGAGAGAGGCGATAGATTGTAAGTGGGTGTGGGAAGCGGGAGTTTGTCGTAATGGCCGTGATTTTGATTATCGAAGACGATGCCAAGTTTGTCCGGCTGGTGGAAAAAATTCTGGGGGTACAGGGCCACCATGTGATCCACGCCGGGACGGCATTAGATGGCTTGCGCCTGGCTGATCTTGAAAGAGTTAACCTGGTGCTGCTAGATATGGACCTGCCGGACCTGGACGGCAAAGTGGTAGCGAATGCGCTGCGCTCGCGCCCCGCGATGCAGCAGATTCCAATTATTGCAGTAACCGCCCAAGACGACGCCATAACACGGCGGTTAGTGGTGGCGTTTGGGTGCAACGGATTTATTCCAAAACCGATAGATACGCGCCAGTTTTGTACGCAGGTGGCGGAATTTCTCTCTAAAGGGAATAAGCCATAGGGTGATCGGATCAGAGATGCAGGGAACACAGCCTATGTCAAATCGTATATTGTACGTTGAAGACAATTTCCAAAACAAACGTCTGGTCCAAAAAGTGTTGGCCTCACGCGGTTATAATGTACTCGAAGCTGACGATGGCTTGACCGGGGTTGAGATCGCGCTCAAAGAGATCCCCGATCTGATCCTGATGGACATCAGCCTGCCCGGTATTGACGGTGTAGAAGCCACGCAGCGTATCAAAGCCTATACTGGGACAGCCCATATCCCGGTGATCGCGCTGACGGCGAACGCCATGCGCGGCGACCGCGAACGGTTTATTGCGGCGGGCTGTGATGATTATCTGCCTAAGCCGATCAGTACTGCCGATCTGCTGGCGATGGTGCAGAAATACATCCAAAAGTAACGCGCTATTATCTGACGGCAGGTACGACAGGAATATAGTATCAGGGCGGAGAGTAGCTCTGCCCTGATCTTTTATTGGTTGGTCTGTTTTACCACAAGGACTTTTTTCCTATCCCCTCTACCCGGCATAATCCACAGCAGGTTTGCCCATTCCGTGTTAATATAAGAAATAATCAGTGTGCCGGAAAGAAGGGGCATCATTATGAAAACTTCTCTGCGTTTTGTAGTGGTTTTGGGTCTGTGTCTGTCGTTTATCACCGGCTTGTGGATCTCAGCGCCGACCGCCGTCACCGAAGCGCGCGGCGCGGCCTGGTCTGTGGTGGTCTACAATAACAAAGACCTGGCGGGCGGGCCGATCTGGTCGGGTGCTTCGCCGAATGTCAGTTACACCTGGGGGGCAGGCGCGCCCGTGATCAACGGCCAGGTGACCGGCGCGCCCGTGGATAATTTCTCGGTACGTTTCAGCGCCTCCGCCTTTTTTACGGCGGGTAACTACCGTTTTACAGTCCAGGTAGACGACGGCGCACGCCTGTATATCGACGGCCTGTTAGTGATCAACCAATGGACGACAGGCACCTTCCGCAGCTTCCAGTACGATTTTAATTTCACCGCAGACGGCAATCACAACATTGTAGTGGAAATGTTCGACTCGGTCGGGGATGCGTCCATTATTGCGAACTGGGCGCTGGCCGTTGGCCCACCGGCCCCCACGGCGACGACAACCTGTACGGGCGTTCCCTGGTATGCTGAATTTTACAATGGGCTTGATCTGTCAGGGTCCGTGATTTATACCACGACCTTCCAGCCGAGCGGCTTGAGTCAGAACTGGGCGCAAGGAACACCCGGCGGCGCGGTTCCGGCGGACAACTGGTCGGCACGTTTTACGCGCACCATCAACGTCCCCACCGATCTCGCGGCGGGGCAGTATAAATTCTATGCCAAAGCCGATGACAACTTCCGCTTTACGGTGGATGCGACGGTCATCTTTGATAAGTGGGATAGCTGGGGCGGTGATCTTCAGACGGCGGACGTAACGCTGCTCACCGGCTCACACACCCTGAAGTTTGAATACCGCGAACGCAGCGTTGATGCGTCGATCTTCCTCACCTGGACTCCTGGCAGCGCTCAATGCCCGGTGATCGCACCGGATGGCAGCGCTGGGGGCGGCGGTGGGGGCACCGGCGGTACTCCTCAGCCGACTGGTGTGACCGCGACGGTGAAAGTCGCGCTGCTCAATCTGCGCAGCGAACCCAGCCTCACGGGGACCATTTTGGCGAAATTGAACCAGGGAACGACCTACCCGGTGGTTGGGCGCACGGCAGACAGCCAGTGGGCGCAGTTGAACGTCAACGGCCAACTCGGTTGGGTGTCGGTGCAGTATGTCACTTTTGCGGGCACGTTCGAGACTGTGCCCGTGGTGGGCGGCGGCGGCGGGACTGGCCTCCCTGCGCCTGTACAACCACCGCAAACCGCCAGCGCAACCGGTGTGACGCAGGGCAACCTGCGCATTCGTTCCGGCCCGTCGAACGGTACGGCCCAGCTTGGGGTCATTCCCTGGGGCGCGGCGGTCGATATTCTGGGTAAAGATGAGGGGCATACGTGGTATCAGGTGCGTTATGCCGGGCTGACCGGGTGGTCCTTCGCCCCCTGGATCAAACTCACTTCTGGGAATTTTGATCTGCTGCCCTATACCGACGGCTCGCAGCCGCCCTTCCCACCGACGAACGCCACCGAAGGGGTGATTATTCAGGCGTTTGGCAACGTGCGAATTCGTACCGGCCCAGGGTTGCAGTTCCCGAAAGTGGCCCGCGCCGTCTGGGGAACCCGGCTGCAAGTCCTGGCGCGCAGCTCGAACGGCCAGTGGTATAAGGTCTATTATGGCGGCGACGTAGTCGGCTGGACGATCAGGACGTGGTACAAGGTCGTGCAGGGCGACATCAACAGCGTGCCGGTCGCGGATCAGTAGGACAGAAAAAAACAAAAAAAGTCATATGGGGCGTCGCTTGCGGCGCCCTGTTTTGTCATCGCTCCGGCCTCTTAAAAGGGGCCGGAGCGTTTTTACGGGAATTTATATAACGATGCAACTTTTTAATAGCTAATTATATTACAGCGAGTTAGTATCACCCATGCGCGTTTGGCAACTTTCTTTGAGGAGAAATTAGAAATGAAAATGAGGCATTTTTTGCAGGTCACGGCGTGTCTCGTGGTCGTGATAGTTGCGGCTGTGCCGGGCGGCAGTCAGGTAGGGGCGCTGACCGCTCAGCATCAGATCGAAATGGCGATCTGGCGGCCAGGGGATGGTTCGTGGAATGTTCTGCTGAATAACAATTCGGAGCCGGATCAACCCGGTTTGCACGCTCAAGTTGGGCAAGAAGGGGATATTCCTGTACCGGGCGATTATGACGGTGACGGGGAAGACGAGTTCGCGGTGTGGCGTCCAGACGATAATGCTTTTTATATTTCCCTGGAAAATCTGAGTTGGGATGGCGCCCCTGTGAGAGTCGTTGATTTTCCTAAGTACGGGGGTGATCTGACTCCGGTATCGGCGGATTATGACGGCGATGGGGCCGACGAACCAGCGGTATGGGATGCGACCGATGGTTCGTGGCATGTCGCGCTTGATGGGGATACTGAACCGGGGATGACGGCACTGAGCGCCCAGGTCGGGCAAAAGGGAGATGTCCCGGTGCCGGGTGATTATGATGGCGATGGGATGGATGAATTCGCGGTCTGGCGTCCTGCTGAAACCGGTTTTTATGTCGCATTAGATAATACCGATTGGGAAGATTCGGCAGTGCTTTCGGCATGGATCGGCGAAGCTACGGATATTCCCGTGCCGGGCGATTATGATGGTGACGGCATTGACGAACTGGCCGTCTGGCGTCCTAAGACGGGGCGTTGGTTTGTGCTGTTGGAGAACCAGTCGGGTGATGATTGGCCGGTGTTGTTCGCCCAGGTAGGGCAGTTGGGTGACATCCCGATTCCTGGTGACTATGACGGCGACGGGTACGACGATATGGCCGTCTGGCGGCCTGCGGACCAGACCTTTTATGTTTCGTTGGGTAATACCGATTGGGGACTGTCGCCTACCATGATTGTCGAGTGGGGTTGGGGCGATGGGGATATTCCTGTCCCTGGCAACTACGACGCTGATTAATCGTTAGCCAGCACAAAAACGATGATGCCGGGTGTTGCTAAAGCACCCGGCATTTTTTATTGCCCGGTTGGCGGCGGCACGCGCACAAAACGCGGGCGGTAGAGAGCCGTATCCGCGAACAGGTCGCTAAAATTGCCGCTGTTGACATCATACGACAGCAGCCACCCCTCATCAGTGGTGAATTCCGGGTAAAGTTGAGCATTATAGGTGAAAATTTCTCCGCCTGACTCCGGGGTGCAGTAGAGCAGTTGGGGATCGTGCCAGGGGCCTTGCGGCGCGTCGGCACGATAGGCGACGATCCGATGGCTGAAAGCATCTTCCTGCGTGATCAGGCGGTAGCCGTTCTCCCAGGCGATCACGCTGAATTCGCTCGATACACCCCCCAAGATTCGCGCTGAATCTGCCGGGTTATCACTCCAGCCCGTGCCGTCAAAGTATTCCCATGCGCTCAAATTGAGCAGATCGCCGGCCTGGGTCCGCGCCAGATGTACCTGTTTGCCGCTGCCCGGCACTTCTTCAACGCTGTACAGGTAGCGAGTCTCCGCTTGTTCGAGAATGGCTGCGCAGCAGCGCACGGAAGTATCTGCCTGTACGGTGACGATTTTTTCCAGTTGCAGATCAGGCAGGGTAAAAACAGCCGCATCATTCCGCCCGGTATATTCAAAACCCCACATGCCCTCGCCCGTTTGGGTAAACACGCTCAAAAACACGATCAAACGGTCGCCGACCACCGTACCATCCGCAGGCCAATACCACAGCGTGGGATCGTCCGGCGACAGCAGCGCGCGGGGATCGTCATCGGTCCCGGCGAAAAAGGTGGTGAATTGATCGCCGGAGGGGGTGCCCGGCAGGCCGCCTTGTACCATCATCGCGTTGCGGATCAGCCGCGTACCCGCCGGACGCGTGCCGTCTGCCGCCACTGTGCCCAGAAACGAATCGCCAAACAGCCACACGATGCGCCCATCTGGCAGCCCGATGGCATATGTGCCGTCGCCGCCGGTCCAACCGCCGCCTGTGCGGGCAAATAATTGGTTCATCGTCGTATCTGGGATGCCGGGGGCAGTATCGCAGGGGGGGGAGCCGCTGTCGTTGCCGTTGGACAAGGATCGCAGCAGCGCACACCCGCTAAATACCAACAGGATAACGGGCAAAGTCAGGAGGCGAATGATCAGGCGCGGCATGAGGGCGACTCCTTCATTGCTGGTGGATAGGAAGGGGGCGCTTGTTTTTCCAGCGCCCCTCTTTTTTGATTATTTTATTATACTGCCAGATCACGCGTGGGCTGTTCTTCCAGCGAGGGGACCGCTTCGGGTGGGGCCGAGCGGACGTACATCACCAGATAGGCGATCACTGCCATCATCCCGATTACGCCCGCGAAATACCACACCCATTCAAAGCCCAGAGTCGCGATCACCTGCCCGGCCAGCCAGGGGCCGCTGCCCGATGCTATCGCAAAGCCGAAGCCCAAAACGGCCATATATCGCCCGCGCATGTGTTCCGGCGCGAACTGGACCGCCACCGCCTGCCCGGTAGGGACGGCGAGCATTTCGCCAATCGTGATGATTATCATTGCCATCACGAACAGGGCATAGCCTGACACATAACCGAACATGCTGAATCCGATGGCATACAACAGCGTTCCTGCCGCCAGCACCAGCAGCGACGGGTACCCGCGTTGGCGAATCTGTCGGGTGAACCAGAATTGCAGCGCCACGACCATCAGCGCGTTCATGCTGAGCAGCAGGCCGAAACCCTGCGGCTGGATGCCGTGTTCGTCGCGCAGGTAAACGGCCAATGTCGTGTTCATCTGGAAATAGACCAACCAGACGACGCTGCCCACCAGAATGAAGGTGATAAAGCGCGTATCGCGCAGCACGCGGCGGTAACCCTGGAAGGTTTGCAGCAAGGTTTCTTCGGGCGCACTTCCGGCCTGGCCCTGCGGGCGAGTCTCGCGCAGAAAGACCAACAAAATGCTGGCGGTGATCAGGCTGGCGGCAGCATCGACGCTGAACAACAGCACATAAGATACACCCGCGAGCAGCCCGCCAATGATGGGGCCAAACATCACCGCGACATTAAACAGAATGCGGATCACGCCAAAACCTTCGATGCGTTTTTCTTCGGGCAGCAGGTCAGCCATCATCGCCTGCCAGGCCGGATGCCCAATCGACCCGATCAGCCCGATCATCAGGGCGAGCGGATACATCAGGCTAAAGTCATTCGCCAGCCCAATGCACAGGTTGCCTGCCGCACTGACCAGCAGCGAAGTCAGGGCAATCGGTTTGCGCCCAAAACGATCGGTGAGCGCGCCGCCGATGGTGCTGCCCACGATACCGCTGATCGAAAACAGGGCGAAGATGACGCCCACACGTCCGACGCTGACATCGAAACGATCCGTCATAAACAGCGCGAAAAACGGGAAGATCAGCGCATTTCCTACCATATCAATAAAGGATGCCCCGACCAGCAGCCAGAACTGCTTCGGGTAATCTTCGTAAACGGCTCGTAGATGGTTCAGTCTCATAGGTTTCCTCCGGCTGACCGTTACGATACTTGCGCAATTGCGCAATTGCAGATAAACGCAATTATATACTAATTAGAACGAGTGTGCAAGAGCCAAAAGTTAGAAAATAGCGCGGGCAGTTTTCAGTAGATTTCTGGAAACTCAATAAAAGGCGAGCTTTTTTCTCCAGTTTTCCTAAAACGCTTTCAGGGAAAGATGGTCTCTCCTGAACCATAAAAATTTGTCAAGATATGTATTTACAACTTTACAATCTCCGGTTCGCGGTTGACACCCCCTGGACCGCGTGCTAAACTGAGGGCACGCTAGGAGTATGGGAATGTTTGACGGCGGTAAACGAACTATCAAATCTAATGCCGTGTATTCCCGGCAAGAGGCTGCTGAAATTCTCGGCGTGAGTCTCAGTACTTTAAAGAAACTGATCGACGCAGGGTATTTGCAGATTAGCCGACCAGCCGGGGTCCGGCGCGTATTCATTCAGGGTTCGAGCATCCTCGAGATGCTCAATGACACAGCAATCAAACAACACTAATCGTCCGATTTGTTCAAGGAGTTCACGATGCAACCCGGTTCGCTTAATATAAGCAGCGAACTAAATATCACCACCGAGGCCATTCTGGGGGCCGATCTGGGCTGGCACATGCCGGTCAGGATCGCGCGCACCGAAGGTAAAACGGTCTATTGTGATGGGTTGTATCGTAGAGCTTCCGTAAGTTTTGAACAGTCTTTAAACAATCTCATAAGGTCTCACGGCGTTGCGGAGGGAGAGGTGTAAACCATCTCCGCAGTACTCAGCCAAAAAACCCTTACCGGGGTGTGGGACCAAAAACAGGTTCTACACCCCGGTTTACGTTTTGGTTCGGGGAACGTTGAAGGGTGCGGCAAACGTCCCGGCATTGGTTGGATGGAAGCCTCTGGAGAGGTGGCAGGATGATGTACCAACAAACCCAGTTTAGTGACGATCTGATGTTCGTGGCCCAGCCATGCAAAAAGTATGGCGAGGAATGGTTCGAAGCGATGTTTTTAGCGCTGGACCAGCTCCACGACGTGGTAAGCGACCGTCAACCCGGATCTGACTTGCCGGTGACCCCCGGTGAGATGGTCGGGTGGCTGCAAGACATCATCTACACAGCCCAGGAGGCGATTGTCGAAATCCGGACAAAAGCTCCGGGCGAAGATGTGACGGAAGCCAGATATTCTGGCTAGAGAGCGAGGACGACCAACTATGGCAGGCTCAGATAACAGTGACCGTGCCAACCCGCAAATGAAGCGGGATAACTCTCAGGAGTCACCTTCGACCGACAATAAGGGTCGGAGAGGGCGACTGCCATTCAACCGAATTGAATCCAACCGACAGAAGCGAACATTCGCCCCGAACGGATAAAAACAGCAGGCGCTGCGACCGGGCAAAAACAAAACTTTAATGGAAATGTCGCCCGCCTGGGGCAAACACGGGGGCAAGAAAAAACAAGTTATCAGTGAAAAGCAATAGCGAGTCGGGCGCGGCAAGCAGCGCCCCTACTGAAAACTGATAACTGAGAACTGTTGACTAAGAACTAGGGACTAATCACCAGGATCGTGCTGGCGTAGGCGGTCTGTATAGAAAGTCGGGTGCGGCAAATGGGTGTTGGCTCCTTTTCTGCACAGGCCGCCTTTGTTTATTCTGGTGAGAAGTAACGTGAGGCAAAAAAAACGCCCACCGGGGATTTTCGGTAGGCTGGTGGGATAAGGACTACATGATGACGCGGGCTTCCAGTTATTCAGGGCGATAAAAGTCAAACAGGTTGATCAGATCGGGTACGTTTACCGGTTTGACCATAAAGTTATCATTGCCGACCAGTTCAGCCCAACGCACATATTCTTGCAGGTCGTAGGCGGTGATGGCAATGATCGGGACGTTGATCCCACGCTCACGCAGCAGCCGGGTCAGTTCCAGGCCGCTCATGCCGTCGCCGAAGTCAATATCGGTGAGAATCAGATCCGCCGCGCCAGGAATGATACTGGCGGCAGCTTCTTCTGCTGTCATATAGGTAGTCAGTGTATCGTGGCCCATTCGGACCACACGTTCTACCAATGCGATATTGGTCGGGTCGTCTTCGATATAGATGATACGCACAGTCGCCTCCTAAGGGGCAGGGTCCTAACGCTAATCTTACACACTTACGGCAAGAAGATCAATAGCTCGCCAGAACCATTGTAACTGCTGCGTGAGTGAAAACCTTTTCACAACAGTGTGATTCAAAATCTATAAATTTTGTTCAAATGCTGATACTACTACTTGATTATATTTCGCCTGAGCGAATAGAGATGTTAGGACTTGTTAAAAGATTCGTTAAGGGATTGTATTGACTGTGTCAACACAGCCTAAAACGAAAGTGGAGTCAATCTTTTTTGAGAAAGAAAGAGCGGGGCATGAGCGAAACTTATGATCTCAGCCGCGCTGCGCCCTATCAAGTGTGGGGCGCGGGCGGAATTGAAGCCGGGGCGCTGGACCAGATGAAACGGGCGGTGCATCTGCCGGTCGCGGTGCGCGGCGCGTTGATGCCCGACGCCCATCAAGGGTATGGTCTGCCGATTGGCGGCGTGTTAGCCACCGAAAACAGCGTGATTCCCTATGCCGTCGGGGTCGATATTGCCTGCCGGATGCGCATGACCGTGTTTAATGAATCCCCCTCGGTCCTGGACGAACGGCGCGACTTTTTCCGCACGGTGTTAGAGGAACAGACTCGTTTTGGCGCAGGCAGCGAATGGTTCCCGCACCGCCAGCACGAAGTCTTAGACGATCCTCTCTGGGATGAACACCCGGTCGCGCGCCGCTTTTTTGATGTGGCGGCCCGGCAGTTAGGAAGCAGTGGATCGGGCAATCACTTTGTGGAGTTCGGCGGGCTGATCGTCTTTTCGGCTCTGGAAACTCCCTCCGGCACGATCCCGCCGGGGACCTATCTGGCGATGCTCAGTCACAGCGGCAGCCGCCGGTTTGGGCTGGAAATGGCCGAACATTATACCAAAGTGGCGATGCAGCTTCGATCCACGCTGCCCAAAGACTATCAGCACCTGGCCTGGCTGATGCTGGATGAAGAAGCAGGTGCGGAATATTGGCAGGCGATGACTCTGGCGGGTAAATATGCCAGCGCCAATCACGCGATCATTCACCGCCAGCTTGCGGACGTGCTGCGGATTCCGGTATTGGGCGGGATCGAGAATCATCATAACTACGCCTGGAAAGAGATGGTAGACGGTCAGGAAGTAATCGTCCACCGCAAGGGCGCGACTCCTGCCGCGCAGGATGTGTTAGGTGTGATTCCGGGCAGCATGAGCGCGCCGGGATTCGTCGTGCGCGGGTTGGGCAACGCCGAGTCGCTCAACAGCGCGGCACACGGCGCAGGCCGCCGGATGAGCCGGGGCGAAGCGTTCAAGCGTTTTAACTGGGAGTCTGTGCAGGCCAAGCTGGATTCGTTGGGCGTGGAACTGCTGTCAGCCGGTCTGGACGAAGCGCCGGACGCCTATAAAGACATCCGGCAGGTGATGGCGGATCAGGCTGATCTGGTGCTGACACTGGCAGAGTTTCGGCCCCGGCTGGTCAAAATGGACGGCGGCAAGCCGCGTCATCAGCACGGCGGCGGCGGCAAGAAGGGGAAATCGGGCAAACGGCGGTAGAGTCTCCCCCTTTCTCTGCGCAGCGGGGAAAGGGGGCTGGGGGAATAGGGGTAAATTAATTCTGCGTCAGCACCGGGTATATTTCATCGGCCCAGGCGCGGATCGCGTCCCAGTTGCGGAAATCGCCGCGCGGCGTGTTCATCTTTTGGAGCATGAAACGCAGCAGAAACGGGTGCTGTTCCAGGTTCATCACGCCGCCGAATAGACCGATGCTGCGCGGTTCGACCACTCCACGCACCGGGGCCATAAATTCATTGAGGACCTGCTGGCGGTTCGTCTCATTATCCTCAGCTAACGTCATGCACACGGTAAACAGCGCGGTAGGTTTTTGGGCCAGCGTGCTGCGATGTGTCTCGACAAATTTCAGGGCTTCGGGCATCCATTTTCCTATGCGGACCATGCTCCCCACGATCACGGCGCTGTAGCCGTCCAGCGTGGTCACTTCTTTGACCGGGCATACATCCACCTCGACGCCGTGCGAGCGAATCTGTTGGGCTAT
>JACRBK010000439.1 GCA_016234525.1 Chloroflexota bacterium | reverse complement strand
TCAAACTCTCCATCATGTTCTTTACTGCATCACATCTCTCAACTCGTAAGCTGACAGATGCAAAAGGTCTTGACGTTTACCTTGTTGTGCACGTCTTGCTTTCTTTTGGCTTCCTGTCACTCTGCTGTTGTTAAGGTGCTCTGGAGGAACAAAAAACCGACGGGTTGCGTCGGCTCAAGACATCTCAAATACACCAAACATGCTGATGTAAGTAACTCTAAGTGTCTTGTGCCTCCATTCTTTCCGCGAGTTCATAAGCATGATTGCTCGCCCAAATTCACTCTTGCGAGTGTGAATTTATTCTATCACACTTTTTTATCCCTCACAAGAGCCATTTGTTTTTGGTTTGAAATTTGCTTTATCGCTCTGAACTCCCGCCGCGTTTTCCGCAGTGTTTCGTTCAGTTGAGCGTGAAGACATCTTACCATCCCATCCCTTGACCGTCAAGGGCGATTTTCACCCTTTTTCCAAACTCGTCCCCAATTCCTTCGCAACCTCGTTTTAACTTCGATTTTACGGGGACTTTCCCCCGTGATCACCGCGCGGTGTGATACTGCGCCAGCCATACCTGATCATATTCGCGCAAAAACGCCTCAGCCTGCTCGACCAGATCACGGCTGCCGATAAACAATGGGACGCGCTGGTGCAGACTCTTTGGCTGAAGATCGAGAATATCCCCTACCCCATCCGAGGCATATCCCCCCGCCTGCGCCGCTAGAAACGCGAGCGGCTGCGCCTCATAGGTCAGGCGCAGTTTGCCGGACGGCTGCCGGGCATCGGCAGGATACAAGAAAACACCACCGCGCAGCAGGTTCCGGTGAAAGTCTGCGATCAAACTGCCGATATAACGATGTTCGAGCGGGGCGTGATCGGCAGCATCCAACCCTTGCAGCCACTCTATATAATGCTGCACACCCGCTGTCCAAAACTTTTGTTTGCCATGATTGGCGCTGTAATACTTCGCGGGGGTCGGAATAGTGATAAACGAATGGCTGAGCAAGAACTCGCCAATGCTCGGATCGAGCGTGAAGCCGTGTACGCCGTTCCCGGTGCTGTAGACCATCATCGTGCTGGACCCGTAGATTACATAGGCCGCCGCGATCAACTTATGACCGGGCTGCAACACGTCGGCCAGTGTGCCGCGCCCGTCCCCCGGTTCGATACGGCGATGAATGGCGAAAATCGTGCCAATCGGGGCATTTACGTCAATATTGGATGAGCCATCCAGCGGATCGTAGATCAGGACATAATAGCCGGGTTTATTTCCCTGCGGGATGTGCAGCAGATCATCATGTTCCTCCGACGCCATCACACACACGCGCCCCGTGTGATCATTCATGCGGAAGATCACCTGATCGGCAAACACATCGAGCTTTTGCTGCGTTTCGCCATGCACATTTTCCGACGCCGTCGCGCCGAGGATATTGGCGATTCCGGCGCGGGTAGTTTCGCGAGCGATCAGTTTGGCGGCCAGGGCGATGTCATAGAGCAGACTCGTCAGCCGCCCGGTAGCTCCGGGGTGCTGGCCCTGTTGATCGAGAATATGGCGTTCAATGGTGACTAACTTTCGTTCGTCAGGGGGCATAAAGAATCTCCTAAAATATTTATTGAATCTATTATACAAATGATGACACAATCTGCCCCACCCCAACAAAAAACGCGGCGTAGGTCTCCCCACACCGCGCTGAATTATTACGCTTGTCTAGCCTGGGTAGAGATTGCTCTACCCCTAACCTTCTTATTGGCTGATCGGCAGGATATCGCCCAGCAGACTGTCATAGGTCGGTTCTTCGGGAACACGGTCAATCCAGTCGTCACCACGCTTGATCTCGGCAGCGTCTTTCAGGGCAGTCAGCCAGGTACTATAAGCTTCCTGGCGGCGAGTGTTCCAATCGTCCGTGGACAGGCCGCGCACTTCGCGCCCATGCACCTGGATGATGTGATAACCGAACTGGCTTTCAATCGGCCCGACAATCGCGCCGATCTCCGCGTTCATGACGGCATCTTTAAAGGCCGGATCGTAAGCTTCGGGATTAGACCAACCGAGTTCGCCACCTTGCGCGGCGCTGCCCGTATCGTTCGAGAGCGCACTCGCCAGATCGGCGAAAGGTTCGCCCGCCTGCAATGCAGCCAGGGCCTCATCAGCGCGCGCTTTAGCGGCTGCTTTTTGTTCGTCAGTCGGCGGAATCGGATCGCTGGTGTTGTCCGGGTTAAAGGCGAACAACATATGGCGTGCATTGACCTGGAGTTCCTCATTGGGAACGGTCTTGCCCAGTTCATCCAACACCGCGTTACGCAGCGCTTCATAATAGAAGACTTCGCGGACCACTTCACGCTTCACGTCCACCGCGTCATTGGCTTCGTCGTAGAAGTTATCGGCGGCTTTTTCAAGCGTACCGACGATCTGGCCAGGTTCCAACGTCGCGGTAGGCGTCGGCGAGAGAGTCGGCGTGGCGCTCGGACCTTCAGTCGGAGTCTCGCTCGGAACCAGCGTTTCCGTCGGGATCACCGTCGGCGCTTCGGTGGGAGTTTCGGCGGGCGGCGTGTTGGTCGGCACCGGAGTCGCTGTCTCGGTCGGAGATGGGGTCAAGGTGGGCGCAGGAGTGTTGGTGGGTGTGGGCGATACCAACGGCGTGACAGTGATCGTCGGGGTCAAGCTGGGGGTGGGTGTCTGACGCTGAGGCGCCGACAGTCCAACAATCGATCCCATAAACTCGTTCACCTGTTCATCAACGGCGGCGTTATCGACCTTGATGCCCAATTCTTTAGCGCCCTGCTCGATGAGCAGTTCTTCTTCCATTTGATCAAGCACCTGGCTGCCCATCAGCACCGGGCGCTGCAAATTGCTGAGCTGCGTCCCGGCGTACTGCTGGATCAGTTCCAGATTGCCCCCCGACAGCCCATACAGCTGGCGGATTTCTTCGGCGGTTTGCCACCGGGTAAAACGGACGCGGTTTTCAAAATCGCGCGTCGAGATCTTCGTGCCGTTAACGGTCGTGACCGCTTCGCGGGGACGGATCACCTGTTCATAGAACACGGCGCCCAACAACACCAACAGGCTGACGGCGACCATCACCGCCACCCCGATACGTACCCGGCGCTGGTAGCGCAGTTCACGCTCGGCCCGCGATTGATAACTACGCTCAGGAAGATCGAAGATCAAAAATTTCTTTTTTCTGCCCGCAGCGGCCTGAGCCGGAGTCGCGCGTTGTGGGCGCGGGCCGCCAGTCGTGCGCTGTTTTTTTGCCATAAGAGTCTCCTACGAAGACGCCACATCCCAATCTAAAAGGTGTGATTTCATAGAACGGCCTGGCGCACGACAGAAAGCCGCAGGCAGCCAGGCCGGATGCTGAACGCCATCATGGCCTGCCCATCACCAGGCAGGCCGATCTTTCACTGACCGCGATTATGCTCGTCAGTGAAGCCCAGCAGCGCCAAATGACGGGCGCGTTTAATCTGACGGGCCAACAAACGCTGATGCTTCGAGCTAAGGCCAGTTTGACGGCGCGGGCGGATTTTGGCCCGTTCGGTCATAAAACGGCGCAGCACGTCCACATCTTTGTAGTTCGGAACAGTCTTGCTCAGCTTGAAGTAATCTTCTTTGCGGCGCGATCCACGTCCACGCCCGCCGCCCCGCTCACCGGGGCCAGAATCCATCTCATCATCCATCTCGTCATTGAGATCGTCATCGTACAGGTTATTTCGCTTGCCCACCTGTGATTCTCCTTAGGTCCTTAGAATGGGAAACTATCTTTATCATCATTGGAAGTGTCAGCGTCGTGAAAATCCGGGCCAGGGTGACGATCCCCTAACAGGATCATCTCATTCGCTACCAGTTCGGTACGGTAATGGCGGGTTCCGTTTTCGTCTTCCCAGCCGCGCGTTTGCAAGCGGCCTTCGACATAAACCTGCTGCCCCTTTGTGAGGTGCGTTTTGCAGATTTCGGCCAGGTTGCCCCAGGCCACCACGTTAAACCATTCCGTCTCTTCACGCCGCTCGCCGTCAGATGAGGTCCAGGTGCGGCTGGTCGCCACGCTAAAACTGGCCACGGGCCGCCCGCTTGGGGTGTATCGCAGTTCGGGATCGCGCCCCAACATGCCGATAATCATAACTTTGTTCAACCCTCGGGCCATCGCGCGCTGCGCTCCTCTGCCGGTTCGACCACTACACCTGGATCGTTACACGGTTCGCCTGACACTTGATACGGTTCACGTTTAGAAAAAGCTTACTCGTCTAGACGCACGACGAGATGCCGGAGCACCTGATCATTGAGGCGGAGTGTACGTTCCAACTCGTTGACCTGGATGGGCGGAAATTCCATTTGAAGGAAAACATAATATCCCTCGCGGAAGTCCTTGATCGGATAGGCCAGGCGGCGGCGGCCCCAAAAATCAACATTGTTGACCTTGCCACCCATCTGTTCGATCAAAGCCTGGACCACCCCGATGACAGTTTTCGTCTCGGTTTCCGGGACATTGCTAGGGATAATGAATCCCAACTCGTATGGACGGTTCATGAATGAAAAATTCTCCTTTCCCTGGGTTTACCTCTCTCATCTGCCGGGTGCAAGACAGAGAGGCGGAAAGCGGCCCGACGTGAAGTAAGAGTGAGTTTGCGGGCGCTTAAGCGGAGATCATAGTACCGCAGGTCTGCCCATTTGACAAGGTTGGAGTTGGTTATACCGCTTTCAGCGATCAGCCGAAAGCTAAGAGCGGCCTCACCCCCTACCCCCTCTCCAACCGTGTTGGAGAGGGGGGCGCCGCCCACCGGGTTTGTGTAGAGACGCAGCCGGGCAAATTTTCGTTGAAACCCTCTACTTCTCAGCGCGGGCGAGCAGTTCAATACCGCCGATCACGTTTACGCCCCTGCTCTTAAGACCTTCCAGCGCCGCATCGGGATCATTAAATCGGAAGATGATCACGGCCTTATCGCTGCGCCCAAAGGTGAAGGCATAGATATATTCGACATTCAGGCCGAGTTCCTCCACCGCTGCCAGCACATCGGCCAACCCGCCGGGACGATCTGGCACTTCGAGCGCCAGCACCTCGGTGATATTGGCGACAAAACCCGCCGTCTCCAACACAGACCGGGCGCGCTCCCAATCATGCAGAATCAGGCGCACGATTCCGAATTCTTTGGCGTCAGCCAGCGTCATGGTGAGAATATTCAGGTGGGCATCCGCTAAAGTCTGGCAGACGGCCTTAAGCTGGCCCGGTTTATTCTCTAAAAAAACCGAAAGCTGGTGTAATTTCATGGTCAAGAACCTCCTCAAAAATACAGGTTATTAGTTTTTAGTAAAGGCAAAAATCGGAGTAAGGCAAAAATCGGGAGGTTGTTAGTTCTTAGTGAAAGGCAGCAGATGCGCACGTACTGAAAACTAATCACTAAAAACTAACAACTATCCCTAGATTTTCCGCTCATCGATCACGCGCTTCGCTTTGCCTTCGCTGCGCTGGATGGTATGAGGAGCCACCAACCGCACACCGACACGCAGGTTCAAGGTTTGCTCCAAAACGTTGATGACACGCTCATTCAGGCTTTCCATCACACTCACCGAATCGCTGAAAATTTCGGGTGTGACCTCGACCTGCACTTCCATTTCATCCAACCCTTTGTCGCGAGTGAGCACAATCTGATAATGGGGCAGCGTGCCGCCCATTTGTAACAGCGCGTTTTCGACCTGCGATGGGAAGACATTGATTCCCCGGATGATGAACATATCATCGCTGCGCCGCCCGATACGCGCAATCCGCCGCACGGTACGCCCACACGGGCAAACCTCTGTATATAACCGGGTAATGTCGCGGGTGCGGTAGCGAATCAGCGGCATAGCTTTTTTGCTGAGCGTGGTCAGCACAAGTTCGCCTTCTTGACCATCGGCCAACACCTCGCCCGTTTCGGGATCAATGATTTCGGGATAAAAGTGATCCTCGAAAATATGCAGGCCATCGTGTTCAGTACATTCGGCGCCCACGCCCGGCCCGGTGATCTCCGACAGGCCGTAGATGTCGAATGCCTCGACTCCGCTGTTCGCCTGAATATACTGGCGCATGGATTCGCTCCAGGGTTCTGCGCCAAACACGCCCACGCGCAGCGGCAGGTCTTTCATATCGATGCCCATTTCCCCGGCGCGCTCGATCAAGTGAATAAAATAGGACGGGGTGCAGCAGATCGCGGTGGAGCCGAAATCCTTCATCAGCATGATCTGGCGATCCGCGTTGCCGCCGGAGATCGGGATCACGGTTGCGCCCAGCGCTTCTGCGCCGTAATGTGCTCCTAATCCCCCGGTAAACAGCCCGTAACCATACGCATTCTGCACAATATCCCCCTGGTGCAGCCCCGCAGCGGCAAAGGTACGTACCATCGCGCTCGTCCAAACTTCGACATCTTCGCGCGTATAGGCGACGACAATAGGCCGCCCAGTGGTGCCGGATGAAGCGTGCAGCCGGACAATCTCTTGCATCGGGCTGGCGAACAGTCCAAACGGATACGTGTCGCGCAGATCATTTTTGACAGTAAAGGGCAGCAGGCGCAGATCGCCTAACGTCTCAAGATCGCGGGGCAGCAGACCGATCTGACCCATACGTTCTCGAAACAGTTCGACATAATCATAGGCGCGCAGCACCACCGCTTGCAGCCGTTGAAGCTGCAACAGGCGAAGCTGCGGAACCGGCAGATAGTCCGGGGCGCTGGCCGGGTGAAACTTGCCGAAAGTATCGTTCCAAAGTTCAGCACACATAAGCGTGGCGCTCTCCTCTCATAGGAGCTGTCAGCAATCAGCTTTCAGCCTTCAGAAAAAACATGATCGGATTCTAGGGGCGCGGTATCTGCAACGCCCGGCATCATTCAGAGATAATACCCCGATTGGTTCAGAACGGATTCGATGAATTTGAACATATCCAGGATCAACGCGCGCTGAAATCCACCACCGCCATGATCACGACAGCCGCCAGCAGTACGAGCCACATGATCGCCTGATCTAGCCGCTGAGCCTCACCCCCCTGCCCCTTCTCCACCGCATAAAGGGGAGAAGGTTGGGCGGACGCTCCGGTGCGGAAACGGATCGCCTGCAAGAGAATCACCGCGCCTAACATGCCCAAGATCACCAGCGTCAGCCATGCGACGTCCAGCAGGTCTTTCCCGGCAAATTCGCGGGTCAGGTTGTCGCGCAGGGCAAAACTGGTATAAGCAAACGTCGCCTGGACGACAAACCCTGCCCAGGGAGACCGGCTGAAATAAACCGCCCACGCCGCAATCACACCCACCACACTGTATCCGACCAGCGCAACCAATCCCCAGGGGAGTTCGGGCGATACGCTCAGAATCGGCACAAAACGAAACTCGATTGGGGCCAGCGCCAGCGGATACCCTACCGTCACATTTTGCACCGCTGTGAGCGCCAGCACGATCCCGGCGATGAGTCCGGCGAGCCAGACAACGCGAGCCTCACCTCTTGAATCCAACGGGGAGTCTGTAGGGGCGCTGCTTGCGGCGCCCAGCTCTTCTGTGATCGATGAAGCCAAATCAGCCTCACCCCTTGATCCCCTCTCCAACAAAGTTGGAGAGGGGGTGTCATCCATCGGCGCGGAAACTGTAGGGGCGCTGCTTGCTGCGCCCAGTTTTTTATCAGAGATTCTCGCCCGGCGCAGCAATTCGGGGAACAGCAGCCCCCATAATAACGCCGCCTGGATCAGCGGGACCAGCACTACCGCCGCCACAATCTGTAATTCATAGACTGTGGATTGCAGATCGATCCCCAGCAGTGAATCCGAGAGTTCGCTGAGCAGGCGCGGCGTAGGATGCGGCCCGGACACTTCGGTTAAGCCGCGATCCGCCACCGACATGATCCACCACGCCGCCGCCCACAGACACAACATCGCCCCGCCCGCCAGAATCAGGCTGATCGGGTCCGGCGCAGGACCATTGATCGCCCGCCAGCCGCGCCGCGTCCGCCGCATCACGATCAGCAGCACGCCGCCCAAAATCAGAATGTTGATCACATATCGCACCGTCAGCAGATCGCTGTCCGCCAGAGCCGTTTGCACACTATATAATAGGGCGGCGGTGAGCGCGGTGATCCATAGGATCGGGTTGGCGGGTTGGTTTTTCATTAAGGTTACGATCTCCGATTTTTTGCGGTTGAGCCTCACCCCAACCCCTCTCCATGCAATGGAGAGGGGCTAATTCCCTGCTCAAAATACCCCCTCTCTACAACGTGGAGAGGGGGCCAGGGGGTGAGGCTATTCTTCTTAATTATGCCCCTCGCCCACCTGCACAGCAAACACCCCCGATCCGTCAAAATCGTGTTATAATGGCCCCCATTACCTACGGCAAGGACACAACCAACATGGCAACCATTTCAGTCAGCAAAATCAAGAGTGTCAGAATCATCGAAATCATCGGGCGGCTGGACGGCGATACCGCCCCGGAAATGGGCCAGATGCTTGACCAGGCGATTGACCAGGGCGACTGCCAATTGGTGCTCGACCTGGGCAGCGTCGATTATGTCAGCAGCCCCGGCCTGCGCGAGATCGTGCGCATCTTCAAACGCGCTCAGCAGCTCAGCGGCGATCTGCGCATCGCCAACCCGTCTGACCGGGTGATGGAAATTTTGGAATTGGCCGGGCTAGATACCACCCTGGAGATTCACCCTAGCCGAATCGCGGCGGTCAACAGTTTTTAGTTACAGTTTTTAGTTGTAATCGCGTGTGCTATAATGACCTATACGAACAAAAAGGAGCCTACAAAACATGGTCATGGAAATTAATGCGTCAGAGATGAAGCGCGTCCAGTTATTTGAAGTCATTGGGCGGGTAGACAGCAGTAACGCTGCCGAACTGGGCGGCGCGCTTGATAAGACGGTGGATGAAGGCAAGACTAATCTCGTGTTGGACCTGGGCGGCGTGGAATATATGAGCAGCGCCGGCCTGCGCGAAATGGTGCGCGTTCTCAAGCGCGTCAAACGCACCGGCGGCGATCTGCGCATTGCGAATCCTTCGGACCGGGTAAAGGAAGTGTTGGAACTGGCCGGCCTGGATACGATTTTCGAGATTTATCCCACCCAGGTTGAAGCCGTCGGCAGCTTCTAGTGCGCGACTGATTATCGTCCATCGAACCCGCGAGGAATTCTCATGTCCGATCCCAGCCGCCTCGTCATTGTTGCGCGTCTTGAAGAGATCCGTCACGCCTGTGATTTTGTCGTTGAGGCGGCAGAACAAGCCGGTCTGGATGAACGCGCCGTCTATCACTGCCAGATGGCGGTTGACGAAGCTCTGACGAATATTATCGAACACGGTTATGCGTTTGAAGGTGAAAGCAGCGAAATCGAGATCACCTGCCAGGCCGACGCCAGCCGTTTTCTGATCACCCTCACCGATGACAGCCCGGCCTTTAATCCCCTGGAACATACGGCTCCTGATCCGGTGGCGCCGCTGGATACCCGCGAACCGGGCGGCTGGGGCATCTATTTTATTCGCCGCCTGATGGATGACGTTACCTATCAACGAGTCGGGAGTTATAACCGCCTGGTGTTGACTAAAAAACTGCCCGAAGCACGACCCGCTGCGGCCC
Source organism: Chloroflexota bacterium (assembly GCA_016234525.1). Lineage (GTDB taxonomy): Bacteria > Chloroflexota > Anaerolineae > Aggregatilineales > Aggregatilineaceae > JACRBK01. The sequence goes on along the minus strand of JACRBK010000439.1, from coordinate 4,929 downwards.
CGGCTGCCGGTACGGGCGACGTTTTCCCGGTGCGCACGCTCGACAAAAAAACCGCCGTCATTTCCCCTAGCGGGCGGCTGGACAGTAACACCAGCCCAACCCTCGAACGGGCGTTGATCACCCAGCTTGATCACGGAATGGTCTGGATATTTGTCGATATGACCAACGTGGAGTATATCGCCAGCAGCGGCCTGAAGATTCTGGTCTCGTCCTGGCGGCGTGCCCGTGATAACCAGGGAGATGTCGTCTTGAGCGGATTACAGCCGCGCCTGATCGAAATTTTCGAGATGGTCGGCTTCGATCTGCTGTTCCAGATGTTTCCAGACCTGGACAGCGCCCTGGCTGCCCGGCCTCAAAAAACCTGATCCTGTCCCCTGCCCCTCGTGTGAGATTAAGCGGTGGAACTAACGCTGATCGTGGTCATGGTGGTGGGCGCGACTCTGGCTGTAGGCGGAGTCAGCGCCGGATTGCTGGTCGGCTATTGGCGCGGGCGAAATCGCGGCATCAGCCTGGCGGCGAATGAACGGATCAGCCCCGAACTTGATATTTTGGCCGGGGTAGGAAATGCTATCCTGAGCGCGCAACTCAAGGTCGATGCGCTGTGCGAAGTAATCTACCAACAGGCCACGCGCATCGTTCCCACCGCCAATTTTCAGATCGGCCTGTTCGACAATAAAGACTATCTGATCAAAATCTGGCTCAAAGACGCCGAACGCCTGCCCTCACAGCGTTTTGAAGGCAAAGCCGATGACGGCATTATCGGCTGGGTGCGCAAATCGGGAACCGGGCTGCTGGTCCACGACTTTGAGGCGGAATGGGAAACACTGCCCGCCCGCCCCAGCCAGCATACCGGCAGGCCGTCGCGTTCGGCAGTTTTTGCCCCGCTGATCACAGGCGGCACCGCCCTGGGTGTGATCGCGGTGCAGAGTGATCGCGCCAACGCCTTCAGCGATGAGGAGATGCGTCTGCTCACACTGCTGGCGAACCTGGCCTCCGGCGCGATCCGCAACGCGCAGACGCTCGAAGCGACTCAAGAAATGACGCGCCAACTGCGGCTGATCAACGACGTGACGCGGCAGGTAACGGCCATGCAGCCTCCCTCTAACCTCTTCCGCCAGATCGTCACGCTGATCCACGACGCTTTCGGATACTACGCCGTCAACATTTTCATCTGCGATGAACCGTCCAACACCATCCAACTTAAAGCCAGCAGCCACGAGCAGTTTGCCCGCGCCGAACTGGTAGTTAAGCCTGATCAGGGCATCGTGGGCTGGGCGGCGGCTAATCACAAAACCACGATTTCGCCCAATGTTAGCGAAGACGAGCGGTATCTCCCCTCCGCCATGCTCGAAGCGACTCGATCCGAGATCGCGGTCCCGCTGATCGTGCAGGACCGGGTCATGGGCGTGCTGGATGTGCAGAGCAACCGGCTCGACGCTTTTGGCAGTGACGATAGTTTCATGCTCGAAACGCTGGCCGGGCAGTTGGCGCTGGCCGTGCAAGAAGCCGAAACGTATCATGCCGAACGCCGCCAAACCGAGCGCATCAACGCGATGACCGAAGTCGCCCGCGCGCTGGTGTCGATCCTCGATATTGATGATCTGTTGGACGAAGTGATCGATCTGGTGAACGAATATTTGGGGTATGACCGCGTTCACCTGTTCCTGCGTGTGGGGGACCGGCTGGTGTTCCGCAGCGGAAGCGGAGTTTACAGCGGGCGCTGGGCGCTCGAAAAACTTTCGTATGACATCAACGCGCCCATTGGCATCATTCCCCGCGTGGCCCGATCCGGCCAATCGGCGCTCAGCCGCGATGTCACCGAAGACCCCGATTACCGCGTCGGCCCCGGTGTAGAAGATACCCGCAGCGAAATGACCGTGCCGATCCGCGTGGGCGCGCGCATTTTGGGCGTGTTCGACATTCAAAGCACACAGATAAACGCTTTTTCGAGCGATGATCTGGTGCTGGTCCAGGCATTAGCCGATACCGTAGCGATTGCGCTGCGCAATGCCACCCTGTTCGCCAACGAATCCCGCCGCCGTATCCTATCGGAAACGCTGCGCGAACTGAGTACAGTCCTGGGTTCGTCGCTGGACCTCAACCGCGTGTTAGAGGGAATCATGGTCGGGTTGGAGCGCGTCGTGCCGTACACCTCCGGCTTGATCCTGCTGCTGGAAAAAGAAGACCAGATTTACCAGATCGAGACGGCGCGCGGCGATTTTGTCGAACAAGATGCCGATGTCTGGTCGGAGACAATCCCGCTGGCTGAGGCGAATAATGAGCGGTTGATCAACCTGCTGCACCGGCTGAATGCGGCCCCGGATCAGGGGGAAGAACCCCACGATGAAATTTTGGTCCAGTTGACTATCGCGGGCGATCCGATTGGTTATTTGGTGATCGAGCGTATTGGGCAAGATCGTTTTACGCCGGAAGATAAAGAGATCATCACCACATTCGCCAATCAAGCGGCGGTAGCGATCACCAATGCGCAGCTTTATATGGCGCAGCGTGAAGAGGCATGGATTTCTACGGCCCTGCTGCAAGTAGCCGAAGCCACCGCCCGCGCCACCGATCTGGACGAAGTGTTAAGCACCGTCGTCCGCATCACCCCACTGTTGGTGGGCGTGGAATGGAGCGCCGTGCTGCTGGCCGACCAACCCGATACTTACCGCGTGGTCCAGGTCGCCGGAATCAGCTCTACCGCTGCCGCCGCGATGAGAAACTTTGTAATCACACCGCTCAACTGGCCGCCGATTGCCCGGCTGCGCCAGGACGGCCAGCCGATCTTGCTCGATGCGAACACGGCCCAACCGGCTAACATGCCGCTAGACATTAACGTTGCCCAGGGTGTGATCCTGCCGCTGTACGCCAAAGGCGAGATCATGGGGCTGCTGGTCATCGGCCAGCGCGACGGGGCCGAGCCGATGACCGACCGGAAGATCGAACTGGTGAGCGGGATCGCTAATCAGGCCGCGCTCGCCATCGAAAGTGCGCAGTTGGTCACCGCTCAGCAAGAAGAAGCCTGGGTGACTACTGCCCTGCTGCAAGTGGCCGAATCCGTCAACACTCAGATCGATCCCGATCAAAGCCTGGAAACGATTGTGCGCCTGACTCCGATGTTGGTCGGTGTGGAGCGCTGCGGAATCATGAAATGGGCCGCCGACAGTCACCGCTTTGTGGGCGGGCCGTCGTGGGGACTGCCGCCCGAAAAGAAGGCTGTTTTTTCTACTATTGCGTTTGGCGAAGAAGATAAATATTTCCTGACTCAGTTGATCGACTGCAACGAGGCCATCGCCTGCGGGATCGGGACCGATTACCCGCTGCCGCCGATATTAAATCAAGTGTTTGAAACGCCTACGCTGCTCGGCCTGCCCTTGATCGCCAGAGGACATCTGGTCGGCGCGATGCTGGTGGATCACCCGATATTGGGTGGGCAGATGGATCAGCGCCGCCTGAACATTCTCAACGGTATCGCGCATCAAACCGCCATGACGCTTGAAAACGCCCGGCTGCAATCCGAAGCCACCGCCGCCGAAGGTATGGAGCGCGAACTCGACGTGGCGCGCGGCATTCAGGCCAGCTTTTTGCCCGATAAAATGCCCACCATCGAAGGTTGGGATGTGGGGGCGAGTTATCGCGCGGCGCGGCAGGTCGGCGGCGACTTTTATGACTTTTTCCCGGTGGATGATCACCGCTGGGCATTGGTGATCGCGGACGTAGCCGATAAAGGCGTTCCGGCGGCGCTGTTTATGGCACTGTCGCGTACCCTGCTGCGTGCGGTCGGCTCAAACCGCCAATCCCCCGCCGAAACTTTATCCCGCGTTAACCAGCTTTTGCTGCGCGACACCCGCTCGGACCTGTTTGTTACAGTCTGGTATGGGCTGTGGGATACGACCAGCGGCGAAATCAAGTTCGCCAGCGCCGGGCATAATCCCCCGCTGGTGGTCCGCGCCGATGGCAGCGTGGAAATCCTCAATTCGCGCGGGATCGCGCTCGGTGTCGTGCCGCAGATTCGCGTCCAGGAAAACGAAATCACGCTCGGACCAGGCGATCTGCTGCTCGCATATACCGATGGGGCCACCGAAGCGCTGCGCTCCGATGAAACCGAGTTCGGCGTGATCGGGTTACAGTCCACTGTGGTCAGCCACCGCCGCAAACCCGCCCAGGAGATCGCGCAGGGCGTCGTCCGCGCGATTGATACGTTTGTGGGCAGTATGGCCCAGTTCGATGACATCACCCTGTTTGTGATCAAACACCTGCCTGAATCCCCCGACGATAAAAAACGCCGCGTGGCAAACTACTCGCGCGAGTGAGCGCGTGGGGTATAATTTCCTCATCAGAACAAGAATAGGGAGCAGCAGTGCTGCGATCAATAAATGCCAATTTGAAAGCAGCCTCACCCCCTAAATCCCCCTCTCCACTGCGTAGCGAGGGGGACTTTTTCTCTGATTTCTCCCCCTCTCCATTTTGAATGGAGAGGGGGTCGGGGGGTGAGGCTAAAATACCTATCCCTGTCGGGATGGGGGCATAGGGGTAAATCCAGGGCTAAACGTTGTTTTCACGGGGGATAATTCGATGACAGCCGACTTTGACCGGCAGGCCGCCCACCGCCATTTTGCGGTCGAATGTTTTAACCAGACCTGGGACTTGATTGACAAAGCCAACCGCACCGCCCGCGATAACGAAAAAATGATCGGGCTGAGCATGGCTTCGTTGTGGCACTGGTCGCAGCGCAAAGACTGCACGCCGACCAATATTTCGGTGGGCTGCTGGCTGGTATCGCGCGTGTATGCGCTCATCGGGCAGGCCGACAATGCCCGGCACTACGGTCAGATGTGCCTGGAAGCCAGTCATGGAGACGGAGTCGCCCCGTTTTATCTCGGCTGCGCCTATGAAGCGCTGGCCCGCGCCGAAAAAGTCGCCGGAAAC
>JACRBK010000426.1 GCA_016234525.1 Chloroflexota bacterium | reverse complement strand
GGCGCACGGATGCCGCTCAGAATTTCCAACAGGGTCGTCTTGCCGCAGCCGTTATGCCCCAGCAGGTACACCACTGTATTTTCGGCAACCGTGAGACTGACATCTTGCACCACAGGTCGCCCGGCGACATAACTAAAATGCAGCCCTTCGGCTTTCAGCACTAGCGCCATCCTGTTTTATTGATCCGTAAAATGACTAACAACAGCGGAACTCCCACAATCCCTGTAAGTACCCCTAAAGGGACTTCGCTTTCCCAGGCTGTGCGAGCGATGGTATCGATCAGCAGCAGAAAAGCCGCGCCCAACGCCATCGACGCCGGAATCAGCCGTTGGTGATCGGGACCCACCAGCACCCGCGCCGCATGAGGAATCACCAGCCCGACCCAACCGATCACACCGCCAACCGAGACGGCCATCGCGCTCATCAGCGTGCTGCACAGGATGATCAGCAGCTTGAGGCGGGCCGGATTCAGGCCGAGCGCCTGGGCTTCGCTGTCACCCAATGATAACACATTGAGCCGCCAGCGGATGCCCCCCATAAACACCATGCCCCCAATAGTCACCCCCGCCAGCGCGGGAATATCTTTCAGGGTGACGCCCGTCAGCCCACCTAACAGCCAATAGGTGATGGCGGGAAGGCTATCGAGCGGATCGGCAATATATTTCAGCAGGGAGGTCAACGAGCTAAAAAACGACCCGATCAAAATACCCATCAGGGTCAACATGAGCAGCGGCGCATTCGAATAAAGACGGCTGGCGAAAAACGCCAGCAGCACCGCTAGCAAGCCGAAAAAAAACGCCGACAGGCGCACATAAAACGGATTGGCATAAATCAGCAGCATCAGCGCCGCGCCAAAACCCGCGCCTGATGTGACGCCCAATATGTTGGAATCGACCAGGGGATTACGAAAAATCCCCTGGAAACCGGCCCCGGTGACCGCCAGACACGCGCCGATCAACATCGCCGCCAGAATACGCGGCAGGCGGATGCGCGTCACCAGGTTATATTCGATGTCCGGCTGGAAATCCGGGTCGCTGCTCGAAAACACAGCATCATACAGCGCCCCGACGACCTTCTGTGGAGAGATTTCGTAACGCCCCTGGCCCAGCGCATAGACCGCCATCGGAAGGGGGAGCAGCAGCAGCACCCAGTAAACGATCATCCGGCGGCGCTGACTGCTAATCCTCCCGCTAAAACTCAACCAACGCGCTAATTGCACAGCCCCATCGTCTCTTCGTCGCTGATGTTATAACCGTAAAACTCGTTATAGAAATAGCTCGCCTGATCCTCGCAGCCGAGATCAAGCCCTTCGTGCAGCGTCTCCGCCATCCAGATAATGCCCAAAATCGAGTCGGGCAGCGGGGTATCCCAGGGCGAAATAAACTGCGGAAGCTGGTAAACTTTGCCGTCTTGCACCGCGCGCAGAATGCCCCATTCCGCCGCACCGGTGATCGCTTCGACCGACGCGCCGCCGTAAGTCGGCACAAAGATCACATCGGGGTCCCAGACTGCGATCTGTTCCAGGTTAACATCATTCCAAAAGCCGGTCAGTTCCGCGCCTACCGAGACACCGCCTGCCAATTCGATCATCTCTGACTGGTACATTTCGCCGCTGGCAACACGCAGCGGTTCTGTGCCAGAGAAATACACCTTCGCCGGGGCAGCATTAAGCTGCGTCACTTCGGCGCTGATTTGTTCCAACACCTGCTGATAATAAGCGTTAAACTGCGCAGCGCGGTAGGCGGCATCCGGCCCCAATGCGGCCCCGATCACCGTCATGGCTTCGATTAAACGTTCGGGGGTTTCGCCTTCAAAACGTAGAATCGGAATACCCAGTTCTGCCGCTGAGTCGAGCCACTGGGCGCGCGCGCTGCTCAGGATCAGGTCGGTTTGCAGCGCGGCGACTTCTTCCAGGTTGATTTCGTTCTGGTTGAGCGCTGACATGGCATTAAACCGGGCATCAAAACCAGGATCGATCTTACGCAGGGTATCTTGTACCGCTGGACCTTTGGCCCCGATATAACTGGCGGCTACGATTCGATCCGCCGCGCCGACGACATAAGCGTAATAAGTCGCCACGCCGTAGGCAGACGCGATATGACGCACCGGCTGCGGAACCTGAACCGTTACGCCGCCCTGATCGGTGACTTCGATCACGTTGGGCAGCAGACCCAGGTCGATGGCGATCTGTTGGCCGTCCGGCGATACCATAAACTTGAGCAGGTCCACCATAATTGGTGTCTTAGGCGAAACCACATCGCCGCAGTCCGTGCTGGCAAGATAACGCGCCCCCAGGTCAGGCAGCAGCACATAGGCGCGGCTGATCGTGCCACATTCAAAATCAATCGGGGGAGCATCTTCAAAATTGGGATAGACCAGCAGATCGGCCCCGGCGATATTTTCTGCCAGCGACGCATCATCCCCAAACAGACTGAGAACAAAGCTAAAATCGGGGTTTTGTGCGGCAAAGCCATCTAACCAGGCCATAACCGGGGTTTCAGACTCAGCGGCAGCCAATACCATGATCGTGTTATCTTCTTGCGCCAGGGTCGGGGCCATGTGCCATCCACCCAGGACCATCAAAACAATCAGCACAACGGCGATTGTACGTCTAAACATCTAATTCCTCCTGAAAACTGAAGTAAACTTGAGGGCGAGGATAACCCCGCCCTGTTCAGTTATTATATAACAATTGGAACAATTGAGTGCTATAACACCTTCTGAACCTGTAACCAGTTCCCGCCTCGATCAGCGTTTGCCTTCTCAATCGCCTCGGTCGATCCGACCACAGAAACCAGCCCGCTGCTATTGACCCGCTCTAACACACTGCCAAAATTCTTAAAATCGTCGGCAGAGGTAGACAGGATTTGCTCGCGCAGCTGTTGGCGCATGGCGTCGGTTTCCCCGGTCAGGTGGCGCATCATCGAAGTATACCCCTTCGCATCGGGCAGTTGGTAAGCATCCACCAGCCCAATCGCGCCGATAATCGTCTTGAGTAGTTCTTCTTGGCTCATCTTCAGATCGCGCAAAAACTGGGCCGTTTGATCGTAATTCTCCAGCGTTTCCAGCAGGTTGGGATCGCGGTACGACACAAAAACGTAGGTCCCCGAACGGCGATCAAAGACGTTAAAACCGCCATAGGCACCGCCATGCACGCGCACACGCTCCCACAACCACGTGGTATTCAGATAGTTGGTAATTGCCACGATGGAACCATGCACCTGATACCCCAGCCGGTAGAGGTTGGCCCCTTTACCCACATAGTTCACCTGTGCCGGGATCGTCAGCCCTTCGTTCACCGCTTCAAAGGCTGGAGTCCAGGGGTTGAGCGCAGGGGATTGAGCGGGCAGTGCGGCCAGAAATTCGGCTAACTGCGGTTGGAACTGGGCCCAGTTGTGTTCGTCCAGGGTGACATTACACAGCGCCGTATTCCGGTTGATTAGCAGATGGCGCATGGTTTCGAGTTTGTTCACCACAGCGGACCAGTTTTTATCGACCTGCTCGGCAAGCTGGCGCAAGAACAGCAGGTATTCAATCCCGCCGATCTGCTCACTGGCCCAATCGGCTTCGCTGAAACGCGCGCGCAGCCGCGACAGCGCCACCCGGTGACCAGAAGGGACCAAACCCGACTCTTGCGAGGCTTTTTCTTCCAGCACGATCTGGCGGAAGCGTTCTTGATTATCCAGTTTGACAGTCAACAGTACATCTCGCAGAATGGCGAGCATTTCGCCCGCCTGGGCCGTAGTTGACTTGCTGCGCAAGATGCCCCATGCCGTTGCCCGATCACTGTTTAAGACCGCCGAAGTAAAAGTGGTGGGATCAATACCGCCGGTTTTGCGCCCGATGCGCTGCGACAACCGGACAAAATCTTCGGTTTCGGTCCCCATTTCGAGCAGGGCGCGGAAAAACAGCGTGACATAGGGCAGGTATTCTTGCGGCAAAGCGTGCAGGTTAAAGCCCAGGTCCAGATAAACGATCCCATTGGTGAACAGATCGTGATAGAGAATCTGCGCACCGTGAGTCTCGGCCACCTGAAGCGGAATCAGTTTATTCTGTTTGTCCAGGTCTTCGAGCTGAAGACAGGGGATCGTCGCCAGCGCTTCAGGTGAATCGGGCGTTTCCTGCATCTCTTTGAGCCGCCGCGTTTCTTCGACCACCTGCTGAAGTTCCACCCCGGTCATGCTGGCGCGGGCCTGGGCCAATCGCTCTTGTTCGGCGGCATCCTGGCGCTGCTGCAATTCGGGATCAGGTTTCAGGATCACGGTGGTGCGGTGAGCGTTGTCGAGCAGGTAGGCCCCGATCATACCCTCAAAGAATCGCTCGCCAGCAGCCAGCCGTTGTTTAACAGCCGCCAGCGGCGCTTCATAGGCCAGCGGGATCACCGGATCGCTGTTGTACAACCAGGTACGCAGCGCCCACACCATCAGCAGCAGCCCGCGCGGGAACGAGCCGGTATTGTTTTCACGCAAGCTGAACTCAATCGTGTTAACCGCGGCCTCGATCATGTCCGCATCAATACCTTTTTCGGCCAGATCAGACAGTGTTTGATGGATGATCGCCTCAACTTTGCCGGTATCCTCGGCACTGACGCCTTTGAGGCCCGTGGAGAAATACATCTGGCGCAGGTCTTGTTCAAGCTGCGATCCCGCCAGATCTTCGCCGAGGCCGGAATCGATCAGGGCTTTGCGCAGCGGCGAGGCAGGCGTGCCGATGAGAATATGGTTCAAAATGGCGAATGAAAGCGCTGTTTCGGGATCACTGCCTTCGGGCAGCAGCCAGTTCACGGTGACAAAACCGCGTTTGCCATCCTGATCATCCTGTCCCACTGCATAACTGTAGGTCTGCTGGCGCGGCGCATCGAAACGGGCTTGCAGCGCGATTTTCGCGGGGACGTCGATCCGGTCAAAATCTTTCAGATAGTCGTTAGCGATGCGCAGCCGTTCTTCAAGCGGATCATCCCCATAAAAATAGAGCCGTGCATTAGAGGGATGGTAGTAGGTATCGTGAAAGCGTTTGAATTCTTCATAGGTCAGGTCGAGTATCTCGGTGGGATCACCGCCCGAATCGACGCCATAGGAAGTGTCGGGGAAGATCGACTGCTGGATATACCGTCCAAGCACGTTTTCGGGGTCAGAATAGGCCCCCTTCATTTCATTAAACACAACACCCTTATAGGCCAGCGGTTCTTCGGGCGCGTCCAGTTCGTAGTGCCAGCCCTCTTGTTTCAGTGTATAGGGGGTGATATTCGGATAAAACACGGCATCGAGATACACATCGATCAGGTTATAAAAATCTTGCAGGTTTTGGCTCGCGAGCGGATAGCTAGTTTTGTCGGGGAAGGTCCACGCATTCACAAACGTGTTGAGCGAACCCTTCAGCAGTTCGACAAAAGGTTCTTTCACCGGGTATTTACGCGATCCGCACAGCACCGAATGTTCCATGATGTGCGCAATGCCGTTAGACGTGTTCGGCGGGGTGCAGAAGGTGATACCAAACACCTTGTTTTCATCGTCGTTTTGGACCGAGAGCAACTCCGCCCCTGTTTTGACATGGCGATACAGTCGCACCAGTGCGTTCAGTTCGGGGATGTTTTGTTCTCGCAGAAGTTCAAAGCCGTGAGTGACCGTCATGAGTATTTTCCAGTCTGCCTGAGTATATTGTTCAGAGTGCAGGTAGATTTTATCACTGTCGCCCTGACGCTCAAAGCTAGTATTTGCCGCTCAGCCGCTAACAGGCATTGTATGGGGGTGGGGTGTTATGGTACACTTCGCCGCGCTAAAAGCGGCGGTTTTGCCACCTTTTAGAGAAAAGCCCAAACAGGATAGGAAAGGAGACAAAGCATTCTCAGTTCCGTACCATAGCGGATCGGAATGCTGACGTTCGATGGAACACTTTATCAGTTTTGATCTCAAGGAATTTATCGCCACCATTGGCTACCTCGGCATTTTTGGCATCGTTTTTGCCGAATCCGGGCTGTTGGTTGGCTTCTTCCTCCCCGGTGACAGCCTGCTGTTTACAGCAGGTGTGATCGCGGGAAGTAAAACCATGCAAGATACACTCGGTGTCGAATTTAGCTATCCCGTGCTGGCGATTGGCTGTTTTATCGCCGCCGTTTCTGGCGACAGTGTAGGCTATTGGTTCGGACACAAAGTCGGGCGCGGGCTTTTTAACCGCAAAGACTCGATGTTGTT
>JACRBK010000425.1 GCA_016234525.1 Chloroflexota bacterium | reverse complement strand
GTGCTGGATAATCTGCTTAAAGGGGCGGCATCGGAGGCGGTGCAGAACTTTAACTTGATGTATCATTTTGCCGAAACTGCCGGGCTGCTGCCCGCGTAGCGTTGTATAACAACGAGTGTTAGGGAATGGTTCTTAGTGGCTAGTTTTTAGTAGAAACATGGAATCTCTAATGGCCTTGTTTTTACTAAGAACTAACAACTATGAACCCAAAACCAACCACTCCCGCCTAACAAACAATGAGGAATACGCATGACCCATCAACCCGAAACGCTGCCCATCGTGATCAAAGTCGGCGGCAACGACCTGGATAAACCGGGGTTTATAGATGAGTTAGCAAGCACAGTCGCCGAACTGAACCGGCATACCCCGTGTATCGTTGTGCATGGCGGCGGGCAGGCGATCAACCGGCTGCAAAAACAGTTGGGGATCGAGCCGGTGTTGGTCAACGGCCAGCGCGTCACCGACGAGGCGTCGTTAGATGTCGCCGAGATGGTGTTGTCCGGCGGGGTCAATACGCAGATCACGCTGGCGCTGTTGCGGGCTGGAGTCGACGCGCAGGGTATGAGCGGTGTGGATCGGGGTCTGCTGCAAGTCGAACCCTGGTCACCGGAGATGGGGCGCGTCGGGCGGATCGTCAAGGTGCGCGCCGAGGTGCTGCTGGGGTTGTGCGCGCAGAGTGTCGTCCCGGTGATCTCCCCAATCTCAATGGGGCCGGAAGGGCGTTATAATGTGAATGCCGATCATGCAGCGGGTGCTATCGCCGCCGCGATCAAAGCCGCGCACGCCGCGTTTGTGACCAACGTCCCTGGCGTAAAAGTGGGGGATGGCGTCGCGCCGGTGCTGACGGTGAACGAAGTCAACGCCCTGATCGCCCAACAGGTGATCACCGGCGGGATGATCCCCAAAGTGCAGGCGGCGCTGGACGCTGTCAGCAGCGGGGCAGCCAAAGCCATTATCACCGACCTGGCCGGGCTGCGTGCCGGGACGGGAACTATATTTGTGGCCTGATTGATTGCTGAAAGGTCTAGCTATGCCTGACAATGGAGTTGTTTCCAAATCATCCCGATACATTGCCAATACCTATGCCCGCGCGCCTTTTGTCTTAACTGAGGGGCGGGGCATGTACCTAATTGACAGCGACGGTAAACAGTATCTCGATTTTGGCTCCGGGATCAGCGTTAACGCGCTCGGCCATGCCGATCCCGAAGTGACGGCGGCTGTCGCCGAACAGATCGCGCAGCTCAGCCATGTCTGCAACCTGTACCATTCCGCTCCGCAGGCGGACCTGGCCGAAATGTTGTGCAATCTGAGCTTTGCCGACAAAGTTTTTTTCACTAATTCCGGCGCCGAAGCGGTGGAAGCCGCGATCAAGTTTGCCCGCAAATATGGTCAAACAGTCTACGGCCCCGGAAAAACCGAGGTCGTAGCTTTTACTGGGGCATTTCACGGGCGCACGATGGGCGCATTGGCCCTCACTGCCCGTGAGAAATATCAGGCTCCTTTCCGCCCCTTGATGCCGGGAGCGCGCATCGCCCGCTTTAACGACATCGAGGCGGCACAAAAACTGATCGGTCCTGAAACCTGCGCCGTGATAATCGAGCCGGTGCAGGGTGAAGGCGGCATTCACGCCGCTGATCCTGAGTTTTTGGCGACACTGCGTGACCTGTGTGATCGTTTTGACGCGCTGCTGGTCTTTGACGAAATTCAATCTGGCATGGGTCGCACCGGCAAACTGTGGGCCTACCAACATTACGGCATCGAGCCGGACATCATGACAGTGGCGAAAGCGCTCGGCGCGGGTCTGCCCATTGGCGCGGCGCTGATGACCGATGAAGTTGCCAGCGCGATGCACCCTGGTGAACATGGCAGCACCTTCGCAGGCGGGCCGGTGGTCTGCCGGGCGGCGCAGGTCGTGTTACAGCGCGTCAGCCAGCCGGGATTTCTCGCCCATGTGACTGCCATGGGCGAACTGCTGCGCGAACAGATCGAGGAGATTCATTCACCGCATATCACCGACGTGCGCGGCGTGGGCTTGATGACCGGCGTGCAGCTTGATATAGATGCCGCCCCGATCATCGCTAAAGGGTTCGAGCATGGCGTGATTTTGCTCAACGCTGGAGCAGATGTGCTGCGTCTGCTGCCGCCGTTGATCGCGCAAGAAAACCATATCCGTGAATTTACCAGTACGCTGCAAACTATCTTTTCGGAGATTATGGCCTGATGTTGATCCGACAACCACGAGTGGACGAGATTGATGCTGTACGTGCCCTGTTTGATGACGAAGTGCGGGCGGGGCGAATGCTGCCGCGCCGGGCTGAAGACATTCGGGCGCGCCTGGGCGACTGGTTGATCGCCGAGGAAGACGGGCAGGTGATCGGCTGCGTATCGCTAGTCATATTTAATGAAACCGTGTGTGAACTTCGTTCGTTGGCCGTGTCTCCGCTCTGCCGGGGGCGCGGCATCGGCGGGGAATTGATCAACGCGGTGTTAGAGTTGGCGCGCAAACGCGGCTTGCAGCAGGTATTAGCCCTGACGCGCGCCGTACCGGTGTTCGAGCGGATGGGTTTCCGCCATGATTTTGTATCCAATTTCCCGGACAAAGTCTGGCGCGACTGCGCACCCTGCCCGTTCAAAAACGCCTGTGACGAAGTCGCCCTGGTATTTGAACTCTGCCCACAACCGGAGGAAATGGCCGTATGACCGTCTACTCTCCGCGAGGATTTCGCGCCGCCGGAACACACTGCGGCCTGAAAAAGAACGGTAACAAGGATATTGCCCTGATCCTGAGTGATCGTCCCTGCACCGCAGCGGGGGTGTTCACCAGCAACAAGGTAAAGGCCGCGCCGGTGCTGTACGATCAGGCGATTCTAGCCCAGCCCGGCGCACAGGTGCGAGCGGTGATCGTCAATACCGGCAGCGCTAACGCCTGCACCGGCGAACAAGGCCTGGCTGATGTGCGCCAGACCACCGCCGAAGCCGCCCGGCTGTTTGGCCTTCAGCCTGAAAATATTCTGGCGCTCTCGACGGGCGTGATCGGCCTGCCGCTGCCGGTGGATAAAGTGATCGCCGGACTTCATACACTCGAAGGGCTGCTGGCGGCAGAAAGCTGGCCGGAAGCGGCGGAAGCGATTATGACCACCGATACCCGCTCCAAACTTGCCAGCGTGCAGCACTCGGCGGGATACTGCCTGACCGGAATCGCCAAAGGCGCGGGCATGATAGCGCCCAACATGGCGACGATGCTTTCGGTGATCGCCACCGATGCCGCTGTTCCGGCGGAGATGCTGGCGCGTGCGCTCAAAAACGCCGCTGATCTCAGCTTTAACCGGATCGTGGTCGATGGCGACATGAGTACCAATGACACGGTGTTGGTGTTGGCAAACGGCGCATCAGGAGTCACGGTGACGGATGAGGCCGAATTTACCGAAGCGCTGACCGGAATCTGTGTTCAGCTTGCCCAGGCTATTGTGCGCGATGGTGAAGGCGCGACCAAGTTTGTCACCGTCGAAGTGCAGGGCGCGGCGGATGATACCTCGGCGCGCACAATCGCCCGGCAGATCGCCACCTCGGCGCTGGTCAAAACGGCATTTTACGGCGCGGACCCAAACTGGGGGCGTATTTTATGCGCGGCGGGTTATTCGGGAATCGATCTCGACCCGGCGCGGCTGGCACTGTGGCTGACCAACTCGAACGGCCAATCCGTGATCCAACTGGTGCAGGCGGGCAGCCCGACGAATTACGACGAACCTGCCGCCATTGCCCTGATGCAGACCCCCGCCTGGGGAGTGCGCCTCAATTTGGGCTTAGGCGACGGCTGCGCGCTGGTCTGGACATGCGATCTCAGCCACGACTATGTGACGATCAACGGGCATTACCGGACCTGATCCGCTCAGCCCCTCCCCTTAGTCCCCTCCCCACTGCGCTCCGCTGGTGGAGAGGGGAAAACCGGGCATAACGGCGCCGCATTCCTACCTCGTGAGATGAAAATGGCGATCATGGTGCTTTTAGTCAGCGTTATGGTGATCCGTTTCGCTTTCATTCTTCAGACTTGAATTTTGGTCGAGTTCCCCTGTCTGCTTGCTTTTATCAGACACAGCGATATAACCCACTTTTTTCAGAATTTCGAAACCATGCTCGATAACTAACGGTGATCTACTTTCATGAGGATTCCAACCGAGATGCTGACGGGCATAACGAATCACTCTGGCGGTGGGTTCGGGTTCGTGAATGTTGAGTATTCGTTCGGGGTGGTCTTCATCGACAATAACAACGCCATAATGACTCCAGGCAAAATAATCCTCTTCTGAATAACGAACTTCCAGCCGTCCCTGTTTGCACTTTTCAAGATAAACAACCAGCGTTCCGCCAAAGATGTCATAGTATCTTTTGAGATACCATAGGTACACGTCGCCATCAACTACCATGTGCCGAAGCTGTTTTTTCGACATGGGTCAACCCTTTTACTCGGTATTGGATGAGTATACCCAGCAAGGCGTGCGTAGTCGGGAATCTCAATCCCTCAATCTGTCCAATCTCCCACCGCGCCTTATTGTGCGAATCGCACAAAACACCTGATTTGTGAAAGGGTATACTAATCAAATTGTTGTCACAACATTTGACAATCTGCCCAAAAATTGATAAACATTGATGAGAGCTTAACCCTTGTGCAAAGGGGTAGGTTACAGAATAGTAGAGATACATTACCAGGAGGAATCTATGAAGAAAACATCTCGTTTGTTTGTGTTGGCGCTCGCCCTGGCATTAGTCGCCGTGATGGCTTTCCCTGCCGCCTCTCCCCAACCGGCCCAGGCGCAAGGCGGATCGGTACTCGATCAGGTTCTCGCACGCGGCAGCCTGAACTGTGGCGTGAACGGCCAGCTTCCTGGCTTTGGCTATCTGGATACGAATACCAGCGAATGGAGCGGCCTGGATGTGGATTTCTGCCGCGCGATTGCGGCGGCACTGTTTGGCGAAGTGACTCCTGAAAATCTTATTTTTGTCCCCACCACTGCGCAAGAACGTTTCACCGCTGTGCAAACCGGCACGGTTGATGTCCTGCTGCGTAATGCAACCTGGACCTTGCAGCGCGATACCGAACTGGGCCTGGATTTGGGTCCGGTGGTGTTCTATGACGGCCAGGGCTTGATGGTGCGCGCCGATTCGGGCGCGACCACGGCGGCAGACCTGGGCGGCGCGTCGATCTGTACCCTGACGGGAACCACCACCGCGCTCAACATTAGCGAACTGATGGGCAGCCTGGGCCTGGAATATGAACTGGTCGTCTTTGAACAGGCGTCACAGACTATCGCCGCGCTAGAAGAAGGCCGCTGCGATGCGCTGACCTCAGACCGCAGCCAGCTTGCCAGCCTGCGCACCACTGCTGCCGATCCTGGCGCGTACATCATTTTGGATGACGTGATCTCAAAAGAACCGCTGGCCCCCGCCTATATTGAAACCGATGCCAAGTGGGCCAATGTCGTGAGTTGGGTCGTCTACGCGACCATTCAGGCCGAAGAATTTGGCATTACACAGGCCGATGTGGACAGCTTCTTGACCAGCGAAGACCCGGCGATTCAGCGTTTCCTGGGCGTGGGCGAGAATGTCAGCGGCACTCTCCTGGGCCTGGACAATGACTTTGTGGTGAATGTGATCCGCGCAGTAGGCAACTACGGCGAAATTTATGAACGCAACGTCGGCCCCAACACACCGCTGGCGCTGGATCGTGGCATCAACAACCTGTGGACCAACGGCGGTTTGATCTACGCTCCCGCCTGGCGTTAGTCTGCTAGCTCGATTTCCTCTGATACGGTAAGATTCTCTGGAGGCGCGGTTTCGGCTGTGCCTCCAGGACCCCACGATCTGATTGGGATAATATACGATGTCCTATTCTCCACCCGCCCCTATCAACCGCCCCGGCCATGTTCCGGTTCCGTTCTGGCGCGATATTCGTTTTATTCAAATCTTTTTGCAGATCGCTTTTTTGGTCGTTGTGATCGTTGCCGGGTATACCCTGCTTCATAACCTGGTCACCAACCTGGAAAAAAGCAACCTGCCCATTGATTTTGGCATGTTTGAACGCCCCTTCGGCACGCAAATTTCCGAAGGACAAATGGACTTTGATCCGGGCAGTTCGTCCAATATAGAAGCAATGCGGGCCGGGCTGCAAAACACCATGCGCGTCGTGGTGATCGGCCTGATCGGGGCAACGATCTTGGGTGTGCTGGTCGGGATTGGCCGCCTGTCGACGAACTTTTTAGTGCGTCAGATCAGCATGGTTTATGTCGAAATTTTCCGCAATACGCCCCTGCTGGTCCAGCTCTATTTTATTTACCGGGGGATGCTGCGCCTGACCCTGCCGGAAAACCTTAAAGACTCCTATAAACTGCCCGGTCCGATATATATCAACCGGCGGGCAGTCAATTTCCCGCTGATTGAAGGCACTGATACCGCCGAACTATTTTATATCGCGTTGGGGATTGGTCTGACTCTGGGAATCGCCTTATGGTGGTGGCGGCTGCGCGTCCAGGAACAGACCGGGCGGCCCGCTTATACGCTGCGTTTTTTCCTGGGAGCCGTACTGATCTTTTCGGGAGCCGGCTGGCTGCTGTCGGGGGGGCCGTTCAGCGTGGATTATCCCCGGCTGGAACGCTTTAATTTTGTCGGCGGGGACCGGCTCTCGGCGGAATATCTCACCCTGACATTAGGGTTAATTTTGTACACCGCCGCGTTTATTGCCGACATCGTGCGCGCCGGAATCCAGGCCGTACCGTATGGGCAGATCGAAGCGGCCCGCGCGCAAGGCTTTAGCAGCGGGCAAACGCTGCGCCTGATCGTGCTGCCGCAGGCGCTGCGCTTGATCATCCCGCCGCTCGGCAACCAGTATTTGAATCTGGCGAAAAACTCCAGCCTGGGGATCGCGATTGGCTTCTTCGATGTGTACAACGTCGCTAACGAAATCTCGAATCAAACCGGACAGTCGGTGGTGATTTTCGCCACAATGATGGCGATCTATCTCAGCATCAGCCTGTTTATTTCCCTGGTGATGAATACTGTGAATTATCTGATGCGGACAAGGACGCGCTGACATGCCTGGCTCCTCTTCCGATTCTCCATTTTACGTGGCGCCGCTCGAATCGCCGGCCAGCCGCCGCCCGCCTGTTACCACCGTCGGGCCGTTAGGATGGCTGCGGCAAAACTTGTTCAGCAGCCCGGCGAATGCCATCGCGACGGCGCTGACGATGTTCGTCAGTGGGTGGGTTCTCTGGCAGATTCTCTCCTGGTCGGTTCGTTCGGCGCAGTGGGGTGTCATCTTCAACAACTTGCGCCTGATCGGGAGTGGGTTGTATACCCCGGATCAAATCTGGCGCGTCGAGTGGACTGCCGCCCTGCTGGTGTTTCTGCTCGGCCTGAGTACAGGCGTCTGGGGGCAGGTGGCGCGACGTACCCTGTTCGCCGTTGGCGTGATCCTGACCATTATCGTGATCATCCCGTTGATCGGTGCGCGTATCCCCGAACCGCGCATTTACCTGCTGGTCGAGCCGCAGCGCAACCCCTCTACCCTGGTCTTTTTAGGTTATAAAGATCAAGAAGTCACCTTCCAGATCGATCCGATCACCGATCCCGAAGAGGCAAGTACCTCGCTCGCCGGATATATCGAAAATGCGCGCTCGCGTACCGAATGGTTCACCCGCGCCCGCGAAGCCAGGGACGGCACACTTGATTTTGCCGATCATACCCTGCTGCTCACTGCCCGCCTGTTGGACGCCAGGGGAACCGATCTCACGGTGGGGGATGCTCCCGCGCAGATTATCTCGACTCCTGACGATCTTGGCGGCAAGCTAACGGTCAAACTGCCGCGTGACGGCTGGTATATGATCCAGGTGGTACGCGACGACACGAACAAAGCCGACAACGCCGGTTATGCCTGGCTGAAAGTGGACGGTGTCGAGCTTTTCCCCAGCCAGATTGATCACGTCGAGGCATTGGAAGATGAATACGGGTTGGCCCCTGCCCCGGATCAAGCCGTGCGTGCCGAACAATCTCTCTATCGATATGAAGGCACGCAGAACTTCGCGGAATATATCAGCCTGCAAGTCGCGCCCTTTTTCAAAAATATCTCGACGGCGCTGTTTGCCGGGTTGGCCCTGTTTATCAATGGGGCGCTGATCGGTTTTCTCGGCAAACGCGAGCGCCGTGTGCGCCGCGCCGCGTTGGGCGGTTGGCTGCTCGCCGGGCCGGTGATCTTGATCCTGCTCTATGGATTTGAAGGATCACGCAGCCTGCCCCTGGTTTCTACACGGCTGTGGGGCGGTCTGCTGCTGACGATCCTGCTCACCTTTATCGGCATCGCGGCTTCATTCCCTATTGGCGTACTGCTCGCGCTCGGACGGCGCAGCACGCTGCCGGTGGTCAAATGGACCTGCACGCTGCTGATCGAGACGATTCGCGGCGTGCCGTTGATCACGATTCTGTTCATGGCCAAACAGATCATCCCGTTTTTCTCTCCGGCGCTGGTCGATATTGACTTGACGATCCGCATGATGATCGGCATGACGCTGTTCAGCGCGGCGTATCTGGCTGAAAATGTGCGCGGCGGTCTGCAAATTATCCCGAACGGGCAGATCGAAGCGGCGCGCGCGTTGGGCATGAATCCCGCGTTGACCATGACGCTGATCGTGCTGCCGCAAGCGCTGCGGGCAGTGATCCCGGCGATTATGGGCCAGTTTATCAGCCTGTTCAAAGATACTTCGTTGGTGGCGGTGGTCGGATTATATGAACTGGTTGGCATCGTGGATACAATCACCAAAGGCCAGCCGGTATACCGCCCCTACCAGCGCGAGGCGTATATTTTTGTGGCGATTGTCTACTTTGTAATCAGTTATGCGATGTCGGATGTCAGCCGCCGCCTGGAATCAACCGGCGCAGGCAGCACCCGCCGCTTGAAATAGGTCGAAAAAAGGAAGTCACTTGTGAGCGAGCAAAAAAATTCTCTTGAGCCGATTATCCTGTGCCGGGACCTCAACAAGTGGTTCGGCAACTTTCATGTGCTCAAAGATGTGAGCCTGGAAGTGCAGCCGAAAGAAGTGCTGGTCATTATTGGCCCGTCCGGGTCGGGAAAATCCACCTTTATCCGGTGTATCAACCGCCTGGAAGAACACCAGGAGGGCCAGATCGTCGTAGACGGTATCGAACTCAGCCACGATGTGCGCAACATTGCCGCGATCCGCAGCGAGATTGGCATGGTTTTTCAGCAGTTTAACCTGTTCCCGCACCTGACCGTGATGGAAAATATCACGCTGGCCCCGCGTTTTGTGCGGCGGCAGGCGCGCCGCGATGCCGAAGGGATCGCGCTGCAACTGCTGGAACGAGTGGGGATTCCTGAACAGGCGCGCAAATATCCCGGCCAGCTTTCGGGTGGGCAGCAGCAGCGCGTGGCGATTGCGCGGGCGCTGGCGATGCAGCCCAAGATCATGCTGTTTGACGAGCCGACCTCCGCGCTGGACCCGGAAATGATCAAAGAAGTGCTGGATGTGATGAAAGAACTCGCGCAAAGCGGCATGACAATGCTCGTTGTCACGCACGAAATGGGCTTCGCGCGTGAGGTCGCTGACCGGATCGTTTTGTTTGACGAGGGGCGGATCGTGGAGATGGGGACGCCGGAACACTTTTTCACCAACCCCCAGCACGAACGCACGAAGTTATTCTTATCGCAGATTTTGTAGCAAACAGTTCACAATAGACAGTTTTCAGTTCACAGTTTACAGTTTATAGTAAACGGCTTACAGTAAACAGCGAGAGGTTTTTAGCGGGGCGTCAGCGCGTACCACGCCACGCCTTTGCTGAAAACTGATCACTAACCACTGAAAACTATCAACTTTTGGAGAACGCACACTTATGCCTGCTTCTGCCCGCATCTACAGCCGGGTACTCGTGCCGCTGGATGGATCATCCGCCGCCGAGTTTGCCATCCGGTTTGGCATGGACCTGGCCAGTAAACACGAGGCCGAGTTAGTCCTGCTGTATTTGCATTACCTGCCGATGCCGGAAGGCTCTCCCGCTGAGCCGGAAGGGCTGACGCTCGGACAGATGGACGAATATTTAGAGAAATTGCAGAAAGACATCCGGGCCGCCGGGGTGCGTGTGCAAGGACAGGCCGTCCAGACACGCGATCTTTCTGGGGCGCTGCTGAAAGTGATCGACGCGGAACGCATCAGTGTCATGGTCATCTCGACTCAGGGCCGCACGGCGCTGCTGCGCTGGTTGTTCGGCAGCGGCGTTGAAAAAGCGCTGACCAGCCTGCCAGTTCCGCTGCTGCTGGTCCGCCCGATGTATCAAAAGGTCGTGGTCCCGCTGGATGGATCGCGCTGGTCAGAGAGCGCCATTCCCCGCGCCGCTGAGATCGCCCGCGTGCATGACGCGGAGGTGATTCTGCTGCATGTCTACCAAACCAAAGGCGGCGATTATGCCGGACAGTGGGCATTAGCCGGGCAGCAGGAGATCGCTGAGCAGTCTTTTGAGCAGGCGCAAGAAGAGTTAGTCGGGCTGCGCAACCGGCTGCGCTATGAAGGGCTGCGCGTGCGCGATGTGATGCTACGCGGCGGAAACCCGGCTCAAACGATCTGCGATTTTGTAGAGTCTGAAGAGGGTATCAGCATGATCGTGATGTCCACGCACGGGCGCACCGGAATCGCGCGCTGGCTGATGGGCAGTGTCGCCCAGAGCGTGATCAAAAACGCTCGCTGCCCGGTAACGTTGGTCCACCCGGATAAATAAAGTGACGGTGTGATGGGCGGGACTCACATCCCGCCCACAAAATATTATCCATTCGCC
>JACRBK010000435.1 GCA_016234525.1 Chloroflexota bacterium | reverse complement strand
CCCGCTCTGGCGCGATCCCTGGATCACCTTCAATGCAGAGACTTACGCCCATGATATACTCAAGGTGTGCGGCGGGATCAATGTGTTCGCCGAACGCGAGCAGATTAACCCGCTGCCCGCTGGTGAATTTTTAGGGATTACGCATGACCGGCGCTACCCGCAGGTCACGCTGGACGATGTAATCGCCGCCCAACCGGATGTCGTGCTGCTGCCAGTATCGTTTCACCCCTTATCTCACGATGGGTGGGGGGGAAGTGAGCAGGTACATTTCACCGAAACCGATGTGGCAAGTTTCATGGCGCTCGCTATTCCGGCGGCGCAGCACAACCGGATTCACCTGGTAGATGGAAGTTTATTGACGTGGCATGGCACGCGAATCGCATATGCCCTGCGTGATCTGCCGCCGCTGCTTTCAGGAGACTCAAACCCATGACAACCCGATTCCTTAGCCATACGGCCCTTGAAATGTTGGTCCGCACCAGCGCCGATGCTGTGATCGCGGTGGATCAAGGAGGGCAGGTGTGCCTGTTTAATCCTGCCGCAGAACACGCCTTTGGGGTTCACGCGGCAGATGTCATGTGGTCAACGCTCGGTCATCACCCGGCGCTCGCCCCCCTGCTGGCTCTCTACCGCCAGATCGCGCCGGATCAAGACTCGGTACGGGCAGTGCTCACGCTGCCTTCGGGTGCAGTTTGCCCGGTTCAGGTGCTGCGCATCATCAGCCAGGATGAAATTGCCCCCGCTGATCCGCCGCCGCCAAACCAGCTTCCCCAGATGATGCACGCCATTGTTCACGATCTGAAACTGCCGCTGAGCGCCGCCAAAAGTTTTATCGACCTGATCCCGGCAGTAGCTCCGCTCAACGAAAAACAGGCTGGGTTCGCTCACCGCGCCCAAAACAGTATGCTCTCGATGAGTAATATGATCAATGAACTGCTAGACATGGCCTGGATGGAAGGGGACGGCCAACTTCATCTGGCCCCGACAGATTTCTGCCATCTGGTTCACCACACCATCGGCCAGCTTGAAGGGTATGCCCAATATCGCGGAGTCGAGCTTGATGTGAGTTCGCCGAGCGAATGTGTTATCACGGCGGACGAACGGCGGCTGCAAAGCGCGATCATGAATTTGGTGGGCAACGCGATCAAATATTCTCCAAATGGGGGATTAGTGCAGGTCGTGGTCCAGATCGAACCGCAGCAGGTGACTTTCCAGGTGATCGATCACGGAATCGGGATCGCGCCGGAACATATCGGCCACTTGTTCCAACATTTTTACCGGGCGCAAAACCCTGATACCAGACGAATTGAGGGAACCGGCTTAGGGCTGGCGATAGTCAAAACTATTGTGGACAAACACGGTGGCAAAGTTTTTGTTGAAAGCGAGTTGGGACAGGGCAGCACCTTCGGATTTACCCTGCCCCGCGTATAGTCATTACGGGCGGTTCTGCGACAACCAATTTAGATAGGACGCGGCACGCATTTGCTCTTGTGGAACGACAATCGGCAGTGCGCTGGGGATCAAATCCGCGATAATCGGCGTCGTCCCCAGGGGATCGCCGTCGATCTGGGTAGGTTGCGGCATTTCGGCCTCGATCACGATACGTTTGCGCGCCGAAAAATAAATCACCGACTCCGGTGGCACACCGCTGCCCGCCACAAAATTGGTCACACTGTTTAACAGCCGCCCAGGATTGAGCGGACGCATAATACCCGCATAAAGCAGACCGTCATCGGGCTGGATCGCCGGGTTGATCACCGACAGTCCATTGACCCAGGTCAGCGCCCCCGTTGCCGTTACAAACGCCATAATGCCCTCGACGCGGATCGGAGCCTGACCGTCTAATGAAATTAAGTATTCTACCGGCTTAGTCTGTGCCAAAAACTTTAAACCCGAAATGCCATAAGCCAAAATACCCAGGCGATCTTTATCTTCGCGGGTAACATCAAACGCTGTCTCTGCCTCAAATCCGGTCGACACGCGCAGCACCGAACAGCGATCCCCGATCTGCGCCAGATCAATCCAGCGAATCATGCCTGGGCCAAGCGCCAGCGGAATGGACGCTTCGAGCCGGTGCGGGATGCCCAGAAAACCGGACACGACATTTCCCGTACCGACCGGGACCCACGAAAACGGCAGGACATTTTTTCCTAACACCCGCCGCGCGCCTGACACACCTTCCATCAGCGTGCCATCTCCCCCCGCAACCAAAATCCGGTCAATCCCGTTGGCAACTCCAGCGCGAATGGCCCCGGCAAAATCAAAATCGGGCGTCGTCTCCAGCAGGGTGATCTGGGGATCAGTAATCAATCGCAGCCGTTCCAATACCTCACGGCCCCGCTTAGAGCCAGCCGCAGGGTTAACCATGGCCAGCACATGTTTAGGTTTTTCTACCGAAATCCACTCTTTGTCTGCCATAGCAGCATCCCCGCCAAAGGGCTTCTTTCTTTTAGTATATACGATATTTCAGATCACCAAATTTTACGCCACCTGCCTGCTAAGCAGAGATAGTGTTGCTGGTCGGCAGCGGCGTAATCGTCGGCAGCGCCGGCGATGGTGAAGCATCAAGCACGGGCGGCTGCGTCGGCGCCGGTGTGATAGATGGCAGCGGCGTATC
The DNA here is from genome assembly GCA_016234525.1 of Chloroflexota bacterium. GTDB lineage: Bacteria > Chloroflexota > Anaerolineae > Aggregatilineales > Aggregatilineaceae > JACRBK01. The sequence goes on along the minus strand of JACRBK010000435.1, from coordinate 11,456 downwards.
AGACGGTGTCGCCGTATAAAACGGAGTCGGGCTGGCCGGTGGGAGCGGCGTTGCGGTTGCGGTGACCGTGGGTGTAGGATTCACCGGCTCAAGCACACTTTCGTGCATAAAAACTATCTCCCGATACGCTCCTCCCGGATTCAGTTCGACAATATACCACTCAGGATTTTCCGGTGCGCGTGAATAGACACACATCTCGGTATCGTAAGTCACCACGTCACGAATCGGACACTGAGTATTGTCTTTGCTTGGGCAATCCCGATAGACGGCGCGCTCCACATTCACCTTGTACCACTGGCAGGGAGGCAGCGGCGTAAATGTCGCGGGCATATACTGAGTCGGCAGACGCCCAACCGGCGCAGATAGTGCCGTTGCGGTGTTCACCGCCTGGCGAGTGACCTGGGCCGTAATATCACCCTGGTCTTCGAGAAAATCCAAAAAACCAACCCATACGAAATAGCCACCAAAGATCATAAAAGCGACCAGGGCTACCACTAATAAGGGGGAAGGGCCTGAACGGTGGTGAGACATAAAACAATCCTACCCAAAATCTGAACCAGCGCGTCTTACACTCCCCCAGGCAGTACTCGCTTAGACGGCGATTCCCGCCAGCCGTTCGCGAATGTCACTCACGTCCCAGGCCTGCATCCCATCCAACACGACCACCGGTCTTTCGGCCACTGCCGGGTTGAGCAGCCATTCATCATGGCGCGCTTCAAGCTGTCGCAGATATTCCAACGGGATATTCTGCTCTTCTTTGCGCCCGCGCTGCTGAAGCCGCCGGAAACATTCTTCGGCGGGCGTGCGCAGGTAAAGGATCGCGTCGGGTATGGGCGCTACCCCTTTGAAATAGTCCCAGAAATGCAGATACAGCGCCCATTCGGTTTCGTCCATTAACCCCTGTTGGTGCAGATTTTTGGCGAATACATGCCGATCACAATACACCGAACGCTCAAAAATCGTCATCTCGTCCGCGCCTGGCAGATTTTGTAACACCTGGGTGCGGGTGACAAAGGCGCAGATTTGCAGCGTGAACGACCAGCGCGCCGTATCCTGGTAAAACCGTTCGAGCAAGTTAGCCGCGAATCCACTTTGCCAGCGGGCGACTGGCTCAGGAATGAACTTGACGGTGCCATCGGCGGCCAATTTTTGCCCTAAAGTGGATTTCCCTGCCGCGATGTTGCCTTCTAATAAAACGAGCATAAACGCTTCTGTTTCCTTAACCACTGAAGTAGATGATGGATCAATTATACCCAAAAAGGGGCGACGCAAGCATCGCCCCTTAAACGAACGACTAAAAGCCAGAACTATCGTCACAGCGGGGGCGAGACATTACTCCCGCTTGGCGCCCTGCCGGATCGCCATCTTCACCTCGCCGATAGCGCGTGTAACCTCGATATCACGCGGGCAGGCGTTGGTGCAGTTAAAGACCGTGCGGCAGCGCCACACACCATCTGCCTCAGAGAGAATCTTGAGGCGTTCATCCGCCGCTTGATCACGGCTGTCGAAGATAAAACGATGGGCCTGGACAATGGCTGCCGGACCGACATATACCCCGTTCGCCCAAAAGCTGGGGCAGGATGTGGTGCAGCACGCGCACAAAATGCACTTGGTCGTATCGTCGAACCGCTCGCGGTCTTCCGGGCTTTGCAGCCGTTCGCGCCCATTTTCAGGCAGCGGGGCATCGTTGACATAATAGGGCATGACCTGGCGGTAATGCTCAAAAAACGGCTCCATATCCACGATCAGGTCTTTGATCACGCGCAGCCCTAACATCGGCTCGATCTGAATCTTGATATGCTCGCCTTCGCCCAGTTTATTGACCAGCATCTTGCAGGCCAACCGGTTCACGCCGTTGATACGCATTCCGTCCGATCCACAGACGCCGTGCGCACACGAGCGGCGAAATGCCAGTGTGCCATCCTGCTCCCATTTGACACGGTGCAGCAGGTCCAGAACACGATCCGTCGAATCGACTTTGTCCAGGGTATATTCTCCCCAGTAGGATTTTTTGTCTTTTTCCGGGTTGAAGCGCCGGATTCGCAATGTGATCTGCATAAAAATTTATCCCTTCGCTTCTCAGTGAAAGCGTATCCCCTATCAATACACCCGTTCTTTCGGCTTAAATTTCTCATCTTTGGCCGCCAGCGAAAGATCAACGGGTTTGTTGTGCGCCAACCGGATGCTGCCATCAGCTTCACGATAAGCGAGGGTATGCACCAGCCATTTTTCATCATCACGCTTGCTGAAATCTTCGCGCGAGTGCGCCCCGCGGCTTTCCTGGCGCGCCAGGGCGCTGACCGCCGTCACTTCAGCGAGATCAAGCAGGCTGCCCAGTTCCCACGCCTCAAACATATCGCTGTTGAACCGTTTGCCCCGGTCATCAATCATCAGATCGTGATGGTACTGATCTTGCAGATGGTGCAGCACATTGATCGCCTCTTGAATGCCGTCTGCCGTGCGGAATACGCTCACGTGCTTCATCATAATCTGCTGCATTTCGTTCCGAATCTGGTAAGGCTTGGTTTTGCCGTTCGCGGTACGGATACGTTCGAGTTCCGCCTCGATCTCCTCGGCAGGGTTGTTCGGCAGCGGGGTAACAGCCGCGCTTTTGCAATATTCCGCCATATGTTTTCCGGCCCGCCGCCCAAACACGATCAGATCGGTCAGGCTGTTGGTACCCAGGCGGTTCGCACCATGCACACTCACGCAGGCGCATTCCCCGGCGGCGTACAATCCCGACAGCGGGGTATTCTTTTCGTCTAACACAACCAGCCCATCGAGATCGGTGGGGATACCGCCCATGCCATAATGCGCGGTGGGCTGGATCGGCATCGGTTCTTTCACCGGGTCCACGCCCAAATAAGTACGGCAGAAGTCGAGAATGTCGGGCAGTTTGCTTTCGATGTCTTCGCGAGTGACACGGCGTGTTTCGCCTGCCTCGGCAAGATAACGATTGACTGTTTCGGGAGTCACATCCAGGTAAACGTAATTTTTGCCCTTGATACCGCGCCCGGCCTGAATTTCGAGATGGATCGCACGCGAAACCACGTCGCGGCTTGCCAGGTCTTTAATCTTAGGCGCGTACCGCTCCATAAAACGTTCGCCCCGGTCATTCAGCAAAATACCGCCCTCGCCGCGCACGCCCTCTGTGATCAAAATACCCAGTCGATAAATGCCGGTGGGATGAAACTGGAAAAATTCCATATCCTGCATGGGCACGCCCCGGCGATAAACAATCGAGTTACCGTCGCCGGTCAGCGAATGGGCGTTGCTGGTGATCTCCCACACGCGACCCCAACCGCCGGTCGCAAACAGCACCGCTTTTGAATGAAAAATATGCAGTTCGCCGCTGTCGAGATTTACCGCGATCACACCCGCAACCTGATCCCCTACCCGAATCACATCAACCACGTGGTATTCATCAAAAAACTTGACGTTGTTTTTGATGCACTGTTGATAAAGGGTTTGCAGGATCATATGCCCGGTGCGGTCGGCGGCATGGCACGCCCGGCGCACCGGCTGCCCGCCAAAGTTGCTGGTATGCCCCCCAAACCGGCGCTGCGAAATGCGCCCATCGGGAGTCCGGTCAAATGGCAGGCCCAGGTGTTCAAGTTCGATCACAGCGCTTACGGCTTCTTCGGCCAGCACTAGCGCCGCGTTTTGGTCGGTCAAATAATCGCCACCCTTGACGGTATCAAAAGCGTGCCATTCGGGGTGATCTTCGTCCAGGTTGCCCAACGCCGCGCCGATCCCGCCCTGGGCTGTGCCGGTATGTGAGCGGGTCGGATAGAGTTTACTGATCACTGCCGTCTTAACCTGGCGTGAGGCATAAAGCGCTGCCATCAGGCCCGCGCCACCTCCGCCGACAATAATCGCTTCAAATTCATGAGTCTGCATAGTTTTCCTCAAAGAAATATAGTGCTGATCCTTTTATGATGGCACGATTACGGCGCAGTCGGCGTGAGGTCTTTGGCGATCTGGTAAGCCGTCTCATCGACACCTGCCAGCAGCGCCGCCGCTCCTAATACGACCAGGGCCACCATCCCGAATATCGTTGCCCAGTTCAGCGCCCGGTTGATCAGCGGCGCGTGTGCATAGTCGTTGATCACATTACGCAGGCCGTTCATGCCATGTACCACGACCAGCACCAACAGCAGCGCATCGTACACCCGCCAGATCGCTACCCCGGCGACCAACATATCCCACCGTTCGCCAACAAATTCCACCGCTTTACCAGAATCGTTGACGGCGCTGGTGCCGATCACATCAATGCCCCCGCCGTTAATATCAAACACGCCCTGAATGACATGCATCATCGCCAGATGACCAAACACCAGCGGCAGAATCAGAATGCCCGACAAACGCATGAACAGCCACAGATTTTTTTCTGCCCAACCCGGCAGATCAAGCCCGGTTTTCGAACGGGTAATCAGCCCGTACAGCGCCGACAGCACCAGCGCGGCCACCAAAATCACCACCAGGCCCAAAACGAACTGCACCTGCACTTCGATAATCTCTTGCAGGCTGGCGATGTCTTGCCCTTCTTCGGTATAAAAATCAATCACGTGGTTGACCATCAGACCAAAGGTGGGAATCAACACCACGATGGTGGCGACAAACACATAGATTGCGGCGCGCTGCTGGTGTTTCCACCATTCGGGCTTATAGTCAAGAATACCAACACGGAAACCATTAAAAGCATGGTAGACTACACAGGCAATCAGACCGAACTCGCCTATCGTAAACAGCGGACTTTGATATTGGCGGATCGCGTTTTCGTATTCTTCAGGATAAAACGCCGCCCAGGATGTATCAATTACATGCAGGATCAGGAACAGCAGTGTTCCCAGACCCGCAGTCCGGTGCAGCATCCAGCTCCATTGGCCGACTTTGCCCCGGTAGCGCAAACTCTCTTTCACCGTTGTGACCAGCGTTGTCATGGTTCAGGGGCCTCCACAAGCATAAAATCTAGATTTAGCCTATATTGTTCATTAGAAATTCGCAAATTGTTTGTTTCCAAAATTGCGGCGCTGCTATACTCTACCATTAGAGTAGAGCGCAGACAAACCTCTGACCGGGATATTGGCCGGGCAGCAGGTTCTTGGCCCTAAGTTATTTCACAGGGTAGTTTTCACTCCCCCTTTACCCCAACGATCTACCCTGTTGAGCGGTGATCATGATCTACACATCATCTAAGGAGAATATCGAACTATGGCAGAAGAACAAAAACGGGGCCTGGAAGGGGCAGTCATCGCCGATACCCGCCTCAGCCGTGTGATGGGCGACGTTGGACGCCTGGTTTATTGTGGCTACGAGATCAGCGATCTGGCCGATAATGCCACTTATGAAGAAGTTGTCTTTTTGTTATGGAACCAACGGCTGCCCAGTGCCGCCGAATTAGAAGCCCTGCGCAAAACCTTATTTAGCCACATGGCCCTCTCAGAAGCCGAAATAGATGTCATGCGCCGTCTGCCGGTCAAAGCACACCCGATGGGCATTTTGCGCACGGCAGTTTCGACAGTAGGCGTGTTCGACCCCGAAGCCGAGGACAACAGTCCCGAAGCCAATCAGCGTAAGGCCCTGCGCCTGACCGCCAAAATGCCGACCATCATTGCCGCATGGTCACGCATTCGAACCGGGAAAGAACTGCTCCAACCCCGCGCCGATTTTAGCCTGGCCGAAAACTTTTTGTACATGCTGAACGGCAAACCCGGTTCGAAGCCCGAAGTTGATGCGCTGAACGCTTATTTGGTGCTGCTGGCTGATCACGGTATGAACGCCAGCACCTTTACGTCGCGCGTGGTGACCAGCACCGATGGTGATATGTACAGCGCCATCACAGCGGCTATCGGATCGCTCAAGGGGCCGAAACACGGCGGCGCAAACGAAGCCGCTATGCGGATGTTCTTCGAGATCGGCAAGCCGGAAAACGTCGAAAAGTGGTTCAAGGACGAAGTGAAGGGCAAAGGCCGCCGGATTATGGGCGTTGGACACCGTGTCTATAAAGCCTTCGACCCGCGCGCCGATGTCCTCAAACGTCAGGTGGACAAGCTCGGCCCCGGTGCGAAAGAAAACCCGGTGTTCCTGATCGCTACCGGCCTGGAAAAACAGGTCATGGCTGATCCTTATTTCGTCGAGCGTAAGTTGTTCCCCAACGTGGATTATTACAGTTCCATCGTGCTGGATGCCATCGGCGTCGACACCGACCTACAAACGCCTCTGTTCGCCATGTCGCGTATCGCGGGATGGTCGGCACAGGTCATGGAACAGTGGACGGATAACCGTCTGATCCGCCCGCTCGATAATTATATTGGGCCGATGGACCTCAAATGGGTTCCCGTGAATCAGCGCGGGTAAGCAGCGATCAGCCGTCAGCTTTCAGCAAATACAGCCTCGCCCCCTCAATCGCCCTCTCCACTGTGTGGAGAGGGCGATTCGCTCCTTGGAAACTTCCCCTAAAATCCGCCAATCTGAGGTAAAATCCCCTTTACCTACCTAATTTTGCAAACAGGCAAAGGTTATCATGCACAAAAAGCGCCCTGCACAAAACCTACTCATCCCCCTGTCCGAAGCGGTCAAAGTCGTCCAAACCGGGCATATTCTGGCGCTCGGTGGTAATATGCTCTACCGTCGCCCAGTGGCCTTTGTGCGCGAACTGCTGCGCCTACCTGATCCCCCTAAAGACCTGACGCTGTTGTGTTTTACCGCCGGATACGAGTCTGATCTGTTGGTGGGGGCGGGCTGTGTCAGCCGAACGCGCACCTGCTATTTTGGCCTGGAAGCGTTTGGTTTTGCGCCAATGTTCACGCAAGCCGCTACCCAGGGAACACTGCTTATCACCGACGAAAGTGAGGCCAGCCTCGCTTTTGGCATCCGGGCGCGTCTCGCCGGAGTGGGATTCATGCCCTCTAGCGCCTGGATCGGCACGGATATGTTTAAGCTGCGCCCCGATGTGAAGATGATCACTGATCCCTACACCGGCGAAGAACTCACCGCTTTTCCGGCGCTAAGCTGCGATGTTGCTGTGATCCATGCGCTGATCGCAGACCGGCGCGGCAATGCCCGGCTGAATAAAAATCTGGGCATTGATCCCGAACTGGCGAATATTGCCTCACAGGTGATCATCACCGCCGAAGAAATTGTAGACTCACTCAGCACCGATGTGCATATCCCCGGCGCAATGGTTACAGCGGTGGCCCATGCGCCGCGTGGAGCGTGGCCGACCTCATGTTATCCGCATTATCCGATTGGCGGCGGGGAACTGCTGCGTTATGTCGAAATGTGCGCCAACGGCCAGTTTGAAACCTACCGGCAAACGCTGGATGAACACGCATAAGGGCCAGATTGTGCGTATAATCTGTGGAGTATTATGCTGTGTATGGGAGTAACAAAGATGCGTAACCTGGCTGTGTACCGGAAATGGTTGACCACTGGCGTGATCATGACTCTGGCGATGGCTCTGGCCTTCGCCGGGATAGGATTGTATTCTCCCCCCGCCATCCCTGCCGTGCAGGCCCAGGGAGGCGATCAACCCGCTGACACGGTGGAATTGTTCGCCCCGTTCTGGGAAACATGGGACTTGATCCACGAAAATTATGTGGACCCACTGGATGATGACGCCCTGGTCAAAGGGGCTATGGCCGGGATGATCGAAGCGGTAGGTGATCCGGCCTCCACGTTGGCCGCGCCTGAACTGCCCGAAAATGTGGACAGTGACGAAACACGTTTCGCGCCATTTTGGGATTTATGGGCGCAGATTCACGAGTCCTATCATAACCTGGACGACAATCTCCTGATGGAAGGCGCGCTCAGCAGTATGATGGCGTCTATCGGCGATCCGCATACCGACTATATGGACCCCATCACCTGGGAAATGGTCAACGCCGGGATGAGCGGGGAATATGAAGGTATCGGGGCTACCGTGCGTCAGGATGAAAATACGGGTGGTCTGGAACTGGTTTCGATTATGCAAGGTTCCCCCGCCGAAAAAGCCGGGTTACAGCCGGGCGATCAGATCGTGATGGTCGAAGGTAAGGACATCACCGATCTGCGCCAGGACCAGATCATCTCTCAAGTGCGCGGCCCTGCCGGAACGCTGGTGCGGTTAGGCATTGCGCGCCCTGGAATCGAAGACATCATGAAGTTTGAGGTTCTGCGCGAGAAGATCACCGTCCCCACGGTGACCGCCGAAATGCTAGACGGGCAGATCGGTTATATCCGCCTCAACCAGTTCGATTTCAGCACCTCCGCCGAAATGCGCACCGCGCTCGAAGCAATAGATGCGAATAACCTAAACGGTTTGATCCTGGACCTGCGCGGCAATCCCGGCGGGTATCTGTCTACTTCGATTGAAGTGACCAGCGCGTTTGTCATCACCGGCGCGGTATTGATCGAACGCAGACCGGGCAGCGAATTTACCCATCAGGTAGCTGGTAATGCAATTGCGCCGGATGTGCCGATGGTCGTTTTGGTGGACCAGGGCAGCGCCAGCGCGTCAGAACTGGTATCGGGTGCGCTGCAAGATCACGAACGGGCGACGATTGTGGGTATGCCCACCTTCGGCAAGGGGTCAGTCCAGACCTGGCACCAGCTTTCGAACGGCGGCGGAATACGGATCACTATTTCGCGCTGGTATACTCCCAGTGGTCGCTCAGTGAGCGAAGTCGGTATCGAGCCGGATGTGCTGGTACCGTATGAACCCAAAGAGATCAGTGGGCTTGATGACAATCAGCTTGAGGCCGCGTTGCAAGTCTTAAACGGGACCTACCAGCCTACCGCCGCCGAATAATCTGTAAGCGCTGAAACTCTTCGCTGATTCTAAGCTGTTTCTGACAGCTTTCTTACAGCGCGGCGATATACTGGCACCATAAGGAAAGTAGGGACACTGCATCAGTGTGCCCCAACGCATATAAGGAGAGAACGCACCATGTTCTTCGACCCAACCTATATCTTGATGGTTTTTCTGCCCACCCTGCTTATCACGGGGTTAGCGCAGTTGTGGGTAAGCAGCGCCTACCGCAAATGGAGCCATATCCAAAACAGCCGGCGCATCACGGGCTACGATACGGCTCAAGCGCTGATGCGCGGCGGCCTTATCCAACAAGTCGGTGTAGAAGTCGGCGGCAGTGAACTATCGGATCACTATGATCCCACCAAGGGGATTGTGCGGTTATCGCCGGGCGTGGCGTCACAACCGTCTATCGCGTCCATGGCGATTGCCGCCCACGAATTCGGCCATGTGCAGCAGCACCAGCAGCATAGCCCTTTAATGGCAATGCGTTCGGCCCTGGTTCCTGGTGCTAAACTTGGCTCTGGCCTCGGTTTTACCCTGATCTTCTTGGGGATGATCCTGAATTTCATGGGGCTGGCGCTGATTGGCTTGATCCTGTTCGCGGCCACAACGGTATTTACCTTTGTTACACTGCCGGTTGAACTCGACGCCAGCCGCCGCGCGCTCATACTGCTGCGCGAATCCGGACTGCTCGCCGACAAACAGGATGAACAAGGCGCGCGAGCCGTGCTGACCGCTGCCGCTTTCACTTATGTGGCGGCTGTCGCTACTTCGCTGCTCACGCTGCTCTACTACGCGATGATCGTCTTCGGCGGGCGGAGCCGCGATTGATGGAGTCCGCCGCCTATACGATTGACGAACTGATTGCTGTCTGCATCGCTCGGCAGGTTAACGACGGGGATATGCTGGCGCAGGGCATGGCAACGCCGCTGGTTGCTGCCGGGTATATCCTGGCGCAGCGCACCCATGCCCCAAATGCTTATTTCGCGTCGGCGGTCGGGCAAGGTGTGGTCCAGGGATGGGCCGCGCTCGGCATTGCTACTGCTGAAGATTTATGGGTCGGCAAGGCGATGACGAATACCAGTTTTGTATCGCTGGTCGCGGATATGCTGCCGATCATCCCGGTGAAGGAGTTTTTCCGCCCCGGTCAGATCGATCCGGCGGGCAACTTCAACAACATTGCGATTGGCACAGACCTGGTTCACCCGCGCCTGCGCCTGCCAGGAGTCGCCGGAATCCCGGATGTATCGGTCCATTCGGATCAGATGTGCCTGTACGTGCCGCGTCACTCGCGGGCGATTTTTGTGCCTAAGGTGGACTGGCTGAGCGGATTGGGGCATCATCCGGCGCGGCAGCACGGCAGCGGGCCGCACTATCTGATCAGCGATCTGGGCGAATTTGACTGGGCTAATGGGCGAATGCGGCTGACGGCTTATCACTGCGGGGCCACCATCGAGCGTATTCAGGCTAAAACCGGGTTCGAGTTAGAGATCGCGCCCGATGTTCATGAGACTCCCCCTCCCACAGCGGAAGAAGTCCGCCTGCTGCGTGAGGAGATCGATCCGCTGGGTGTGCGCCGCCTCGAAACACTGGCGGGTTCAGCGCGCCGCGATCATCTGCGGCATATCTTGATTCAAGAGGGAGTCCTCGATCCTGGCGAGATGATGTAACAAATCGCCAGGGAAAAACGAATCTTTAGGGCGCAGCAAACACACCCCTCCAACACAAGCGCCCTTCTTGCTATGTTTTTTCGGGTGGCTGGATCGGCAGCAGCACTTTAAACGCGCTGCCCGGCAGCGTTTCTTCGTTATAGCCCTCACTCTCTACCCAGACCATGCCACCATGCGCCTCAATGGCCCCTTTGACCAGCGCTAAACCCAACCCTGGCCCGCCGCCTTTAAAGGTCGTTTTGCCGGATGAGTGCAGCGCGACTTCTCCGATCTGGTAGAACTTCTCGAAGATCGCTTTGTGATGCTTGCTGTTAATCCCGATCCCGGTATCTTGCACGACGACAGCCGCCGCCGCCCCCATATTTTCGACCTCGGTCTTCCAATAGGTGATCGTGATCTCGCCGCCGTCAGGTGTGTATTTGATCGCATTGGCGCAAAGCTGGTAAAAAACTTTGTGGAGCAGGTTCGGATCGCCTTCAATATACGGAACATCCCCGATCTGCTTGATATGTAAGGTCAGATTGCGTTCGGCCAATACTTCGGCAAACTGGCCGCGCAGTTCCGTAAAAATGCTTTGCAGCAGCACCGGCACACGCGATACCTGGAGCGTTTCGGTATCAATCTTAGAAATATCCAGCATCCCATTCACGATCTCATGCAGGCGCACCGCGCCGCGCACGATGCCGTCTAACACTTCGCTGAGAATCGGATCCGTTTTGATGCGCAAGTTGTTACGCAGCACATCCGCGTAACCCTGAATGACGGTGAGTGGGGTACGCAGTTCGTGCGCCGCAATAGTGATAAAGTCGAGTTTGGCTTTGTCCAGGCGTTCGAGGGTCTGGTAAGCATCGCGCAGATCGTTCAGGGCGGTCTGATCGTTAGCGCGCAGCCGGTCAAACGTTGTCCGCACCATACGCCAGGCAAGTTGTGGACTGGACCCCATCAGATGCTCGAAGACTTCGCGGTCAAATTCTAATACGGTGGTTTCTTTG
>JACRBK010000434.1 GCA_016234525.1 Chloroflexota bacterium | reverse complement strand
CGGCGGCGAAAGGCTTTGCCTACCACCAGGTCTTGAATCCAACCCCGGCTGGGTACTAATTCAATCCGCAGATTTACATACCCCAAAATATGATCATCGGACTCGGCCACCAAAAAACAGTCTAATTTTTGCCATGCAACCGTTAACTGATCGCGCTCACGCGGATAGGGCACATCCATCAGGCGCGGCAGGCGCACGGTACGGTAACGAACGACGGTTTCTTCGCCCTCGTCGCGCAGGTCCATCTGCCACACATGATCGGTGACATAGGTATGATCCAGGTCGAGGCACGAGGCCAACTCTGCCTGAGACTGAATTTCTCGAACGATAAACTGGCTGCGTTTTTGTGTGCTCATGGTACACGCATTTTACCCAACTGCCCCACTAAACAGCAATTGGCGAACTCGAACATTCGGACTCCAATTTTTGGGTGTACAAAATTGTTCACATTCAGAAACGAATGCGCTATAGTATGCGGCTGAACTTCGTAATTTGCAGAAAAGTAGGGAACCCTTGCCTTTACCAAACACGATTGCCATTGACGGACCAGCCGGATCAGGAAAAAGCTCGGTCTCCTTTGCGATTGCCCAACAGATCGGCTACTTGTTTGTCGATACGGGCGCGTTCTATCGGGCCGTCACCCTGTTGGCCCTCGAACAACACCTTGATTTGCATCATTCGGGGCAGTTGATCACCCTGGTAGAACGTACTCGCCTGGATATGACGCCCGAACTGGCTGATGATGACCGCCAATTCACTTTTCTGGCTGATGAACGCGATATCACCTGTGACCTTCATTCAGCCGAGGTAGATCACAGTGTTTCAATCATCGCCGCCGATCAAGAAGTACGGGCAGCCCTGTTGAATCCACAACGTCTCCTGGCGGCGCGCGGACGGGTGATTATGGCCGGGCGCGACATCGGCACTGTGATCCTACCCGATGCTGACCTGAAAATCTACATTGACGCTACCCTGGACAAACGCGCCGAGCGGCGATATGAGCAGCGGCTCCGTAACGGAGAACCCGCTGATCTGGATGAAATCCGCGAGAGTCTGCGACGCCGGGACGAAGTTGACAGCAGCCGCACAAATGCCCCGCTGCTGCGCGCCCCAGATGCCATTTATCTGGACACTACTTCGCTCAACCTGGAAGAGTCGATTGCTGCCGCTTACCAGATCATCCAGAACGGGAAGCCATCCCTTAACCAGCCATGACCCTACTCTATCTGGTGGCGGCCTGGGCCGCAGGAATTTTTCTTGTGCCTCCCGGTCAGACTTCGTTCAGCTTGTGGATCGGGGCCGCCGCCAGTAGTTTCGCCCTGGCTTACCTGGCACGCCGCCGCCGGATGTGGCGGTTATCGTTGGTATGCGCTGCGTGTTTTGCATTAGGCGCGGGCCGACAGGCATGGGCGACACGCCCGCTGCCGTCCGATCATATCGGGCATTTTGCCGATGTGGGCTATGTTAGCCTGACGGGAATCATCAGCCGCGATCCGGATGTGCGCGACGCCTATACTAATCTTTATCTGGACACTGAGAAACTCGCTCAGAATAACGCAGAACACCCTATTTATGGCCGCGTGCTGATCCAGGCTCCGCGTTATGGTGACTATGCCTATGGGGATCAGATCACCGCGCGAGGAACTCTGCTGACCCCGCCAGAGTTCGATGATTTTTCGTACCGGGATTATCTCGCCCGCAGTGGAATCTATGCGCTGATGCCCAATGCAGAAATCACCCTGGTCGCTCACGATCAAGGTAAACCCTGGTATGTGGCGCTGTATCGCCTCAAAGATCATGCCCAACAGACGATTAATCGCCTGCTGCCCAGCCCACAAGCCCCGCTGTTGAGTGGAATCCTGCTCGGCGTAGACAGCAGTATCAGCCCAGACACCCGCGAGGCATTCAACCGCACAGGCATGGCCCATATTATCGCGATCTCAGGCGCGAATATCGTGGTCGTTATCCGTGTCCTGATGGGAATGCTCACTCCATCGCTCGGCAAACGCCGGGCTGGTTGGATTACAATGGGCGGAATTGCGGTGTATGCGGTGTTCGTCGGAGCCGAACCCACTGTAATTCGGGCGGCGATCATGGGTGGACTTGCGCTGTTAGCGGTGCAGTCAGGACGCAAAGCACACGGATTGACCTCTTTAGCTTTTTCGATCTGGCTCATGACTTTATGGAATCCGATGACGCTGTGGGATGTCAGTTTTCAACTGAGTGCCGCCGCGACAGCCGGGCTGATCTTATTTAGTGATGACCTGACACGGTGGCTGGAAAACACATTACAGCGCGGGCTAAAACGCGAACATGCGCGCCAGGTGGCCGGGTGGTTGACCGAGCCGCTCGTCATCAGTGTGGCGGCACAGATCACAACCACACCGCTGATTCTGGTTTATTTCGGGAGGTTGTCGGTGATCTCGCTGTTGGCAAATATTCTGATTGTCCCAGTACAGGCATATATTATGACGTTGGGCTGGCTGGCGGTGTTGGTGGGGATGATCTGGACCGTGCCGGGCGAACTGCTGGCCTGGATCGTCTGGCTGCCGCTCACCTATACTCTCGAAATCACACGCAGTCTCAGCCGGATCGAGTGGGCTTCATTCGACGTGAACTTTTCCCCCTCCTATGCCTGGGCGGTTTACGGCATACTGCTCGGAGTTGCCCTGGTACGGATTCAACACCCGGAAGATCGCGCCACATGGAAACATTGGTTAGGAAAGAGAATCACGGCTTACAGCCTGATGGCAGGCGGCACCGCGGCGGGCCTTCTCGTGTGGATCATGGCATTTTCTCAGCCGGACGGCAGCCTGCATGTGTATTTCTTAGATGTCGGGCAGGGAAACGCTGTGTTGATTCAAACACCGAACGGAGCGCAGATTTTAGTAGACGGTGGGCCTAACCCTACCCGGCTGAGAGAATCCGTTGGGGACGCCTTGCCCTATTGGGATCGCACGCTGGATATGGTCATCGTAACCCAACCCAAAGACTCGGCCAGCAAAGCAATCCCCGCCTTGCTGGATCGTTACACAGTCAAGCAGGTGGTTACGAGCGGCTTTTCCACTGAAAACACGCCTTATCTTGAGCAGGCATGGAAAAAACATCACCTTCAAGTGCTCAACGTAACCGCAGGTTATCGCATCGAAACCGGGGATGGCGTGATCTTAGAAGTGCTGCACCCCCAGGCGATCCCGGACACCGACGCTGAGCCTAATCACGCCGGGATGGTTCTCCGCCTTAGTTACGGTAACACCTCGTTTTTGATCGCCCCAGAACTGGACACGGAAGCTGTAGAATCTCTCGTGGAGGCGGGTTGGTTCGTGGGGAGTACGGTGCTGGTGCTGCCAACACACGGCAGTGAAAAGACCAACTCAATTGAATTTCTCACCGCTGTGGACCCACAAATTGGCGTCGTGATGGTCGAAGCTGGAAACCGGGCCGGGCTGCCTGATACAGACACCATTGAGCGGCTGCGAACTGTCACGAATGCGCCGCTCTACCGCACCGATCATGATGGGACCATCGAAATGATCACCGATGGAAAAACGCTCTCGATTTCTACAGAACGTTAGCTGTTCGTCTACTTGACTTCTACAAAAGGCTAGACATTTGTCCGGGCGCGGTCCATAAACCATGCCTGGCTGTCCATCGGTGCTTCGCTGTCTCGCGGGTACAGGCGTTTATAACTACCGTCGGATTGAAGCTCGCGCGTTTTGATATTGTCCATCAAACTGATATTCAGAATCTCATTGATCACCCGCGTTTTTAGACTTTCATCCTCAATTGGGAAGATCGTCTCGACTCGGCGATCCAGGTTGCGCGGCATTACATCGGCGCTGCCCATAAAAATTTCGGGCTGTCCTGCGTTCTCAAAGTAGTAAATGCGCGGATGTTCCAGGTAGCGCCCCACCACGCTCGTGACACGGATATTCTCGCTGATGCCAGCAATACCAGGACGCAAACAGCAGATGCCGCGCACGGACAAATCAATCTTCACCCCGGCCATCGCTGCTTCATACAGCCGCCGGATCAACCGGGCATCGACCAGGGCATTCATCTTAAAGATCAGGCGCGCCGCACGACCCGCGCGCGCGTGTTCGATCTCGCGGCAGATCAAATCGTCAAAACGCTGCCGCAGAAATTCCGGCGCAACCCATAATTGACGATAATTGGCCGCAGGGGCATACCCGGTGAGACGATTAAACAACTCGCTGGCATCCGTCCCCAGGTCGGGACGGCTGGAAAGCAGACCCACATCGGTATAAATACGCGCTGTCGTCGCGTTATAGTTGCCTGTGCTCAGGTGGACATAACGCCGCAGACCATCGGCTTCTTTTCGGACGACCAGTGCCACTTTACAGTGTGTTTTGAGGCCCACCAATCCATAAACGACATGAACCCCCTGCGCTTCTAGCTTGCGCGCCCACACGATGTTGTTTTCCTCGTCAAAACGCGCTTTAAGCTCGACTAACACAGCGACCTGTTTGCCGTTCTCCTGGGCTTCAAGCAGCGCATTGACGATAGGAGAATTATTCCCCACACGATACAGCGTGGTTTTAATCGCCAACACCTGCGGATCATGGGCTGCCGCTCGAAAAAACTGGATCACCGGCAGAAAAGAATCGTAAGGATGGTAGAGCATCACATCTTGATGACGCAATACCTCAAAGATGTCCTCATTCTGGCTCAGGATAGCGGGAATCTGTGGCACATACGGCGTGAACTTCAGATCGGATATTTCCACCGCCGCCAGTTCGAACAACTGGCTCAACCCCAGCGGCCCCTGCACCTGATAAATATCGGAGCGCTCAACATTAAGATGAATCTTGAGCAAATCCAGCAGCGATTGAGGCATATCTTCTTGAATTTCCAACCGGATCACCCGCCCAAAACGACGCTGGCGCACCCCGGCCTCAATCGTTTCGAGCAGGTCCGAAGCCTCATCTTCTTCGATCTCCATGTCAGCATTGCGCGTGACGCGGAAAGGATGCGACTCAAGGATTTTCATGCCTGGGAACAATGTTTCCAGGTTCGCCGCGATAATTTCTTCCAGAAAAACAAACTGCCGAGTCTTCGCATTCTTTTTGCCTAGAAATTTTGTAGCAATCTCATGAACCGGAATCAGCCGAGGCAGTGCCGGGGGAACTTTGACACGAGCAAAACGCCGCTGTTGGTTTTGATCCACCAGGAAAATAGCCAGATTGAGACTTAGATTCGAAATATGTGGGAATGGTCGACCAGGATCAACGGCAAGCGGAGTAAGAACCGGGAAAATTTCGTTTTCAAAATAAAGCTGCAACGCCTCTTTATAATCGTCCTTCAGTTCACTATAACTGGAAACCAGGACCTCATAGTCGCGCAGCTTAGGAATAACGTCATCGTGGAAACAACGATACTGAGCATCTAACATGGGCAGCAGGCGTTTGCGAATAGCCGCCAACTGCTGAGCCGGGGTCAAACCATCGGCGGGGGTCTCAACGACCCCGGCGGCCACCTGCTCACGCAAGCCCGATACCCGGATCATAAAAAATTCGTCGAGATTATTGGCAAAGATCGCCAGAAATTTTACCCGCTCAAGCAGCGGATTGTTAGGATCAAGCGCCTCTTCCAAAACGCGATAATTAAACTCAAGGATGCTTAACTCACGATTAAGATATAGTTTGGGATCGCGCAGATCAATGGGTTCTGATAACTGCTGCTCAAGTTCAGACATGGAAGTCATACATTAACCTTAAAAACCTCTATCTGACCCTATTTTGAGAAAAGTATAGCACAAACCGGACTTAAGCTGCCGATCTATCCTTCGAGCTTCAATGGTGCATGAAACAGTGTGGTATAGATCGCCCCGGAGGGCTTAAGGTCACTGCGGATCAGGCAAACGTCGGAAACATGCCATTCGAATTTCTCTTTGACAGAGGTTTGCGCCACGACTTCGCCCAACTGCTGGCTGTCGGCGCGGCGTGCTTCCTGGCGGACACGACCTAATGTCAGGTGTGGGCTGAAAGCGCGATCTTCGGTCGGATACCCCAACGGAGCGATAGCCCTCTCGATGGCATCCCGCAGCGCGATCAGCGGCTCAAGCGACTGGTGAACCCCGACCCACACCACACGCGGCTTTAGCGCATTCGGAAAGCACCCTAAGCCCCCGGCCACCAGAGAAAACACCCCATGCGGCTGGGCGGCTGATACGAGCTTCTCCTCGATCGTGGCGCGCTGCGTCACCGGGACATCACCCAAAAACTTCAGTGTCAAGTGAATCCCGTTCGGGTTCACCCAGCGCACCGTTTCTGGCGGCGACTGTTTTTTGAGCGCCAACTGAATACGCGCCAAACCGTCCCTTACGTCGGCGGGAAGATCAATCGCAATGAATAAACGCTCTGTCTCCGGCATAGGACCTTCTCTTGTGCTGTGCTTCATCCGGACAAAAGTATAACGCAGCCCGCCGCCGGATGCAGCAGAATATGGCAAATTGTGGGGCTAAGCGATCTTGTGTACAATGAGCGCATCGTTTGGGAGCAACCGCAGGATCGGGTGGCATGGGTCAAGAACAAGCCAAACAACTGCTTCAGCAAGGAATCGCGGCGGCCAAAGGTGGCCGTCCTGATATTGCGCGCCAGTCTCTTCAACAGGTGGTCCGGCTCGATCCGCAGAATGAAACCGCCTGGCTTTGGTTAAGCAGCGTTATGGCAGAACCGAAAGAGCGAATGTTCTGCCTTAAGAGACTGCTCGAAATCAATCCGCAAAATGAATTTGCGCTAAAAGGGCTGCGCGCGATGGGGATCGACCCCGCGCAAACCGCGGCCCCGGTTCCAGGATCGTCTATTCCTGTCTTAGACGAAGCCAAGTATAACCGCGTCATGCAGACAGCCGAAGAATTTTTGCGCCGCTATAATCCCCAGCCGCCTGACCGGCTCGACATCCGGTGGACGCAGAAAAAGAAAAAACGGTACAACGAGGGTGGCACGACTCACTTACGGCAGTTCGTCTACTTCTCTGCTGTGTTGGTCGTTCTGCTGCTGGTCGGTGGAATCGGGCTTATATTCACCCAGGTGAATCCGTTCGGCGCAGAAGGAACACCGGTAGGGGTGATCAATACCCTTATTCCCAGCCGGACCCCGCTATTTTTGCCGACCTTTGAAGGCGCTACCCCTACTCCGTTTAATGATCCAATGGCGGTTCCCGCGACGCGCGTGCCGACAGGCTTAAAACAAGGGAAT
>JACRBK010000436.1 GCA_016234525.1 Chloroflexota bacterium | reverse complement strand
TTCCTGGCGTGGGGCCATATCAGCGGGCAGAATCTCGCCCAGCCGGGCCTCGATCTCGCCGGGATCGGGGGCGCGGTTGGCTAACCCGACGAACAATACACGATCTGCCTGGCGCAAACAGCGCTGTGTCCAGCCCGACCAGCGCGGATCGGCCTGGTAGATCACAAAACGATGGACGGCTTCTTGTTCATTCAGCCAGCCGATCACCCGCACACTGGCGGCGCTGTCTGGCGGAGTCTGCGCCGCATCCCGGCCCAAAAAACGATCGACACTCTCAGAGGACAGGCGCAGCACCGGCCCAAAACTTTCCAGCGCGGCCACCAGCATTTCCACAAATCGATCCAGCGGCACATCGGGCGAGGTTGGCGCGATGGCAATCGTCGCCAGATGCGCTTTGGGACGGCGGGCGGCGGACTGCTGCCCCAGGCGCGTGATCACGCTGCGTACCACGCGCATCATAAACTGCGGATATTTCAGTGTCAGCCGGTCAAACGCATCCCGCGAGAGGCGGATTACCTCGGTATCACGCGCCGCGATCACAGTCGCCGAGCGCGGATCGCCGCTGATCAACGCCATTTCACCGACAATTTCGTCACGCCCCACGTCGTCTATTTTGTGCCAGGTACCGTCCGGCTGCGCGGTCACGATCTCCAGCCGCCCGCTGGTGACGATATACAACCCATCACCGGGATCACCCTGCCGCAGCACGATCTCGCCGCGTTTGAACGGGAGCCACTGTACCTCCTGCTCAAAATCCGCGATCAAGGCGGGGTCAAAATTTTCCATGCCCGGCAGCGCAGGCGATTCGGCGGCAGTGGAACGGGTCGCCATAAATACCTGATCAATCGGCTGACCGGTCAGCGCGGTATAGGCGTCTTTCGTGGCGGGATCGTCCAGCTTCAACACGTCGATCATGTGCGGAATCATGGCGCGGGTGAAGCGGTAATGCTGCGTGATCTGGTGCAGCAGGGCGGCACGCGCGGCGGGATCATCCGGCACAAAGACCGCCCAGTGCGGCGCGTAACGATCCAGCCCGGCGACTAACACCCGGTTGACGTAGCGCACATGGACCAGGAACGAGGCAAAAAATTCTTTCTCCGAGACGTGGGGCGGCTCATCCTGAAAAAAACGTTCGATCACAAAACGCACCTGGGCGATCAATTGGGCGGTGTACCGTTCGATCTGGGTGAGCAGCGCGGCGGCGGAATCGGCGCCTGGGGGTGGAGTCGGGTTGTCGTGGGATACAAGCGGCTCATTGGCGGTCATCGAGCTTCCCCTGTCGATTGATTCGGGCGATGCCTAGAATTTAAGGGGATTAGGCGGGAAGGGCAAGCTGAGTCCTGCGGACTTTAGGTTATTTTTTAATATAATAATATATCTTATCATAAAAATCATTTATACTATACTCATCGACCACCGCTTATGGAGATCACCCGAATGTAGAAAGGTCAATAAACATGAGACGTCTGACCGTTATCATCCTGTTGGTCGTGATCGGGCTGGGAGCTTCGCCTTCCAGCGCCCAAGATGGAACACCCACTTTTGAGCCGGGCGCGTGCGAACAGATAGTGCAGGATGCCCTGGATTTTATCCGTGATTCCTGCGCGGGCCTGGGAATAGGGGAGGCGTGTTTCGGCTCCGAAGAAGACTCATTGGACGGCCTGTCCACCCTGCCCACCGATCCCTCATCCAAATACCGGGTCGCGGCCCTCCGCGCCGCCGGAGAAAACTCGCCGCTATATATGGTCCTGGTGGGCGAAGCGGCCCTTAACCTGACGGACGTGACGCCGATCACCGTGACCGTCGTAGTGGTAGATGCCACCGCCAATTCCAACGCTAATCTGCGCGGCAGCCCCAGCACTGATGGCGCGGTGGTGGGTAATGTCAACGCCGGGGAAGCCTTAGAACTTGTTGGGACGAATCAGGCGGGCGATTGGTTTCAGGTCTTACGGCCTGATGGTTCTTATGCCTGGATTTATGGGCCGCTGATCACGGTCACCGATCCTACCGATCTGCCGGACCTGCCCATCACCGGGGAGACTCCGCCCGGCAGCGTGCCGGATACGCCGAAGGTTCCTTCGGTGGGGCTGCGCTTCGGAAGCACGCCTTCGGCCTGCCCTGAAGCGGCGACTGGCCTGGTGCTGCAAAGCGCGGACGGCACACCGGTCTCTTTTACCCTTAACAATCTGTTGGTCAAGCTGGATGGCGCGGCGATTATCACCCAACTTCAGGGCGGGCCAGGGAACGACATTATCCGGTTAACCACACTGGTCAATGGGGAAATCTCCATCACCTCGGAGGGCCAACCGTTCACGGCCAACCAGCCCGGCACCACGTTTGGGGCGGAAACTCTCGACGATAATATCGACCGACTGTTCTCAAACGTCACTTTAGCCAGTGACTGGACAGGACTCGAAGGGTTGGCGACAGAGAATGCCATCCAGGTGTGCGAGAATGCCGTGCAGACTGGCCTGATCCAGCTAGAAGGGGACCAGGGCTGTGATACGGTGGTGGTGACTTTTGCCCAGGACGATCCGGCGCTGGTCGCGCACAAGCAGCAGACCGACGCGGAGATGGATGTCCTTGTGTGTGACACCAGCCAACCCGTGACGGGCAGTGATGCCACCTATGCGGACATTCTCAATATATCGGCTGTGCCGACTGAGAGCGGTTACTCGCTCGATGTGATTCTCGCGGCCCCGCCCGCCGATGCGCTCGCTAATGCGTTTAGTTTTGCGCTGGTTGCGTGGCTGCGCGATGCCAACGGCAATTCTAACGCCGGGCTGCTGCTCCAGGTCCACGAGGGCGTTCAAACCATCGGCCAGATCGACCGGAATTTTATTGTTGTCCCTGGCACAAATAATTTGATCGCCACTGACAGCGATTCAGCGACGTTTACCCTGCCGCCGGATGTGACCGGGTTCGATCTGCAAGCGTTTTTGATGAACACCGCCGCCTCGTCGCGTGTGTGCGACACGACCGAATTTATGACGCTGCCGTAGGGTGTGGACGAGTCTACTCCTATGAGGGGTAGGTGTTTTTCGGAAAAGAGATGGGACTCTACAATCAGGTAACGCAGATCAACCAAAATCACGTTATCGGAGAAGCAGATGTCCCATCAAGAGGCATGATGGCGCGTCGTGATATGGCTTTTCGCGGCACCGAGGTCGGTGAAATAGGCGAACAGTTCTTTGCGTGTGAGCGTATTATGCAGCAGGTTCGCCGTCCGCTGCTGTTTTTCTTCGGCAAACAGCACCGCAACTGGCAGATGAAGCTGCGCCAAAACGTCGAGCAGGCTGGCGAGTCGTACCGCGCTCAGGGCGGGCTGATCTTGCACATCCACCACGATGCCAGGGGGGAGCGGCGTGTTTTTGGCGATGTGAGAATGGAGGCACTCTGCGATCTGCTCTACCAATTCAGGAGTCAGTTTATCGTGCGGGCGCAAGACACAAACGCCGTTCGAGTCGAGATGATAACTGAAAAGTGGCGTTTCAGAATTTGGATAAGTACACATGAATGTCCTCGCGCTCCCCGACCGCATTTTATTGACCCACCTGATTAAAATTATGCACGTATGAAATAAAAACCACATGAATAATATATATGGACATTGTGAACACAGCGCTGACACAAGAATTTCTCGCCGCAGCGTGTATAATGGAGTGCAGTAGATTCTCATGGGGAACAGGCAGAAACGAGGACAGGATTATGGCAAGTCAGTCGAAGTCCCGGCGGTCATCCCGCCTGCCCGGCTTTTACCAGCGTCCTCTGGCCGAGCGCGCCGCGATTGTGGCCAACTGGGCCGGGTTAGATCGAGATGAGCAGGCGGTATTGTTGGGGCTGTCGGGCCTTAACGCGACTCAGGCCGAGTTGATGATCGAAAATGTAATCGGGATTCACGCGCTGCCCCTGGGTATCGCCACTAATTTTTTGATCAACGGACAAGATCACCTGATCCCGATGGTGGTCGAAGAACCGAGCATCGTCGCGGGCGTGAGTTTCGCGGCCAAACTCGCGCGCGGCGGCGGCGGGTTTATCACCACCGCTGACGAGCCGGTGATGATCGGGCAGATGCAGGTCTTAGATGTAGACAATGTGTACGCGGCGGCGGGGCGTGTGTGGGAAGCCAAAGCCCGCCTGCTCGAAGAAGCCAATCAGGTGGATCGGGTGATGGTTCACCTGGGAGGCGGCGCGCGTGATCTGGAGCTGCGGCCTTTCCCGCAAACCGCTGTCGGGCCGATGCTGGTCATTCACCTGTTATTCGATGTGCGTGACGCGATGGGCGCGAACGCGATCAACACCACCTGCGAGCGGCTGGCTCCTCTGATCGAGGAGATCACAGGCGGGCGGGTGAATCTGCGCATTTTGAGCAATCTCGCCGATCACCGCAAAGCAACGGCCTCGTGCGCCATCCCGGTCGATGCCCTGGGAACTGAAACCCTGGGCGGCGACGAAGTCGCGCGGGGAATTGTCGAGGCGGCGGTGTTCGCGCAGGTGGACCCCTACCGGGCGGCGACTCATAACAAGGGTGTGATGAACGGCATGGACGCCGTCGCGCTGGCGACGGGTAATGATTGGCGCGCCCTTGAAGCAGGCGCTCATGCTTATGCCGCGCGCAGCGTACGTTATACCTCGATGAGCGAGTGGTGGCTGGATGATCAGAATCAACTGCGCGGGCGGCTGGAACTACCCGTCGCGGTGGGGATCGTCGGCGGGGCGACGCGCGTCCACCCGACGGCCAAAGTCGCGCTCAAAATTATGGGCGTTAAATCCGCCAGCGACCTCGCCCAGATGATGGTCGCGGTGGGCCTTGCCCAGAATCTCGCCGCGATCCGCGCCCTCGCCACCGAAGGAATCCAGCGCGGACACATGAGTCTGCACGCCAAACAAATGGCGGTCGCCGCAGGCGCGAGTGGCCCCGAAGTAGCGGAGATCGTCCGGCGCATGGTGGAGGATGGCAAAATCACCACCGAATACGCCGCGCAGTTATTGGCGCAGCTTCGTGGGAAGAAATAGAGCGGGATTTACCCCTATCCCCCCATCCCCCTTTCCCCGCTGCGCAGAGAAAGGGGGAGAATCTCCGGCTGTCATCCCCTCTCCAACTGAGTTCGAGAGAGGGAGGGGGTGAAGCCGTTCTTAAACTGAGACTTGTTTCATCACCCGTGACAAAACAACATACCCCAGAGAAGCAGGAAGGGTCTTTAGCGCTTTCTCAAATTAACGTCGTGCAGACGCGAGTGTAAACCATTGAGGGTGGGATATTTC
>JACRBK010000430.1 GCA_016234525.1 Chloroflexota bacterium | reverse complement strand
GCAGTTGCAGGGTGTTCCGCGTACCGTAGGGGTAGCCGGGGGCGCGCGAAAACGCAGCGCGATTCAGGGGGCGCTGCGTGGACGGTGGATCAACGTCTTGATTACGGACCGTTTTACCGCAGAGACGCTGATCCACACATCAAACCGAAGCTAAGTCGATTCGTTTAGGTGCTGCTGGCGTCAGGAGAGGTGGTTTCCGGCACGGTCGGGACTGCATCCTCTTCGGTGGTGTGGCACTGGTCGCACGTTGCACCGGGTTCGACCTTATGCGGGGCAACCGTCCCGTCCTGAGAACTGCCGCCGCCTGGCCCGCCACGACCACCATCTCGATCCTGTCCAGGGCCGCCCATGCCGTGACCATGCGAGCCGCCAGATTGTTCAATTTCCACTGTGATTTCTTCGGCGTCGCGTAACACTGTTAGCGTCAAAACTTGAGCATCCTGTTGATCATCGGTGCTGGTGGATAGGGTTTGCCAATCCACTTCAGCGATAGGAGTGCCATTCACGGCGGTGATCACATCGTCAACCGCGAGGGTACTTTCGGGGCGCAGACGACTTTCCTGCACTTGATAACCATTCTCAACGACTTCTAACTCGACATGCAGTATTCTCTCAGCATTGTGCAGCGGGTCCAGGTCGGTATCAGGTTCGCCGCGCTGCCGCGTGGGAGCTGAACCGAGTTCGATTTCCAGCGTCAATTCGCTGCCGTCACGGTTGACGACCACTGAAACACTATCGCCCGGTTCGTGCGCCAGGATGATTTCGGTCAGGGCATCCCCGGATTCGATAGTCTGCTCATCCAGGCTCACGATCACATCATCGACGAGCAGGCCCCCGATGGCAGCGGGAGAGTCCGACACGACTTTCGTGACCACGACACCTTCATCGGTTTCGTCAAACTTGATCCCCAACCATGCCGTAGAGGTGGTGCCTCCATCTTGAGCCAGAATGGGTCCGGCAATCATCAACGAAAGCGCAGCCAGGACCACTAAACCGATAGCGGTTATTTTACGCATATTTAGCTTTCCTTCATGTCTAGACCCGGCAAAATTGGCCGGGCTGAGTTGAATGTTTCACCATCTTAAGCCATCTGCGCCGGGTTATGGTTATCCGGGCCTCAAATAACCTTAAATTTGCCTTAAATCTGCTTGATTGGAGATCGGAACGATGGCACAATGGGAACAACTTCCAACACCTGATAGGGAACCAACGTGACCCATATTTTGATGATCGAAGACGACACGCTTATTCTTGGCCCCACCAAACGCGCTCTTGAGCAGGCGGGTTATACCGCCACAACCGCTACCGACGGAGCCGCCGGGTTAGTGGCTGCCCTAAATCAAAAACCCGATCTGGTGATCCTTGACATTCTGCTGCCTGAAATGGATGGATGGGAAGTATGCAAAACACTTCGGCAGCACAGCACCGTGCCGATTCTGATGCTGACAGCGCTCGGAGAGGAAATAGATCGTATCTTGGGGCTGGAACTGGGGGCCGACGATTACCTGACGAAGCCGTTTAGCACGCGCGAACTGATGGCGCGTATCAAAGCGCTGCTCCGGCGGGTCGAAATGGATACGCAGCCAGACACTAAAGGTAAACAAATTACCATCAAGGGGGTAGTGCTGAATCTGGATGCTCGGATGGTCCAAAAAGATAATCAGATCCTTGACCTGCGTTATAAAGAATTTGAGTTGTTGAGCCTGTTGATGTTAAACGCCGGGCAGGTGGTCACTCGCGCAGAAATATTTGATGCGGTGTGGGGGACGGATTGGCTGGGCGATATGCGTACCCTGGATGTGCATATCCGTTGGCTGCGCGAAAAACTAGAAGATGATCCCGGCAATCCGTATTACATTCAAACCGTGCGGAGCGTGGGGTATCGCTTCGCGCCTGGATAAGGGTTTTCGACGATGAAACTGCAAAGTTTACGTGTTCGCCTGATTCTGGCCTATGCCGGGTTAATTGTGCTGGGATTTGGCGGGCTGGCGCTGATCGCTGGGCAGCAAATCTCTAAAGCGGCCCGTGATGATTACAAACTTCAGTTGATCAATGAAGTCACTCTGGTGGCGCAAGGTGTGGCGCGTGCGATGCGTGAGCTTCAGGGGGGGGGTATCACACAGGCTGAGCTGAATGAAATTGTCGCCAATTATGAATCTCGAACGGATGCGACTTTGACTCTGCTGCTTATCGAATCATCTCCTGCGCAGAGTTCTGATCGAGATGAACGGGATCGACAGCCGCCTGGCGGTGATCAATCCTGGCCGCTGTCGAAAAATCTCCAGTCCTATCCCGAATTGGTGGGCGCGAGTCGGGATACTATCACCATCGATCAGCGCGAAGACGACGAAGGGCAAGACATGATTTACACCGCCGCGCCCATGACAGACGGTCCGCACCTGCTTGGTTATGTACAATTGAGCGAACCGGCAAGTCATCTTCAGCAGGCGTTATACCGCCGCTGGAGTTCGTTGGGACTCGGTGTGTTGGTCATCACCGGGATCGCCTTGCTCGCCAGCGTATGGCT
>JACRBK010000429.1 GCA_016234525.1 Chloroflexota bacterium | reverse complement strand
GTAAATCTGCCGGGTGTCGGATCGCCAGAACATATTGCCACGCTCAAACGGCTCCGTCACCATGCCCAAAATCACCGATCCGCCGTTCACCGGGCAGCCGATTCGCTGTTGGACGCTGGCATTAGTGTTATAAGCGTTGCCAAAACGCGCCGCCACCGGGATTCCACACGTGCCGCCGGTTGTGTTATTCACCCCTACACCCACTACAGCGCCACCGGCTGCCGGGTTGATCACATACGGAGCCAGTGTGGGAAGTGGTTCCCCCTCTTCGCTTACCGTTTCGCCCAAAAACACGCCTACATAGGGGGTTAAGGTGACGGTTGGGCGAGGCGCGCCAGGGGTCGGACTAGGCTGGGCGACGGAAACCACCGGCATCCCGGCCACAACGGGGCTGGGAGTCGGAGTCAGCACCAGGGTGATAATCTGCTTCGGCATCGACTCAAACCCGCTCAACAGCGGCGGATCGCCCTGCGGAGAGCCGTTATCATCGCCACACGCAGCCAACAGCAGCGCTGCACATCCTACGATCAACCACACCTGTACGCGGCGTATCATCTCTGTACCTGCTTCGATCACTAAATGAATGGGCGCAGCGGCGCCGCATTTCTACAACCACATCAGAAATTGTACGGCTCAACCGGGCTTTGTGCCATAGAACGAACACCTAAAAAACAAGGGAGATACCTTTTCAGGCATCCCCCCTGCATGAACTGCTAAAAAACGGGCAGAACTATTCGACAGTGACGAGCTTAAAGTGTTCGGTCGACAGCGGGTTCGGCACATACCCCGATACGCGCGTCGAGAACGCTAACGGCACGCCAGTGTGGGCGATATAAACACGCGCGACTTCGTCGTGCTGCAATACTTCAACCTGCTGGTAGATCGGTTCGCGTTCGGCCTGATCTGCCATAGCGCGCGCCTGCATCAACAGTGTGCCAACTTCGGCGTTGGAATAGAAACCTTCACGCGCGACCGGGTTAGCTGCATAGAAGTAGCCCAAGAAGTTGTCGGGATCGCCGTTGTCACCCGTCCAACCCAACTGGTACAGGCCGTTCAATTCACCATTGCTGCGGGCTTCAAGATAGGCGGACCAGTCACCAACCGAGCCAAGTTCGGCTTCCAGACCGATGTCAGCCAGATAGCTGACCATCGCTTCGCCAATACCCTCGCCATCGGGGTTGTAGGGGCGCGCGACAGGCTGGTAGTACAGGGTCAACGGCATGGTGGTTTCTACTTCGTCGGTCACAACGCCATTCTCGTCCACTTTCATGATCGAGACTTCGCTGAAGCCATCGGGATAACCCGCTTCGGCGAGCAGCGCTTTTGCAGCTTCGGGATCATAGTCGAAAGCGGGAACATCGGCATTATAACCCCACAGTGACGGCGGGATCATGGTCGTGGCGATAACCGCGCCGGGCGGATAGAACGCATCCACGATTTCCTGACGGTTGATCGCCATGGCAATCGCCTTGCGAACATTTACATCCTGGAATTCTTTGACGCGGTAGCTAAACGCGAGGTACATGACATTCAACGGGCCGCGCATCAAAACTTGCATATTATCTGAGCCTTCGATGGCCTCAAGATCTTCCACATTCGGGCCTTCGAAACCGTCAATTTCGCCAGATTGCAGGGCGGCAAAACGGGCGGCAGCGTCGGGGATAATACGGAAAACGACCTGATCCGTATTGCCAGGGAAGTCGCCCCAATAGGTGGCGTTACGAGCCAATGTTACGTGATCGTCGCTCACCCACTCGACAAAGGTGTAGGGGCCAGTGCAGGAGTAACCCACTTCGGGGGTACCATACTGCGCGCCAGCCGCTTCGATAGCAGCAGGGCTGGCAATCGAGAACATGGGCATCGCCAGGGTGTTCAACATCGAACCGTAGGGCGAGGTGAGCGTAAAGGTAACCTGGAACTCGCCAGTAGCTTCCACTTTGTCAATGATCCGGTTTTCAGAATCATCGAAGCCGCCCCACATGGCGTCGTAATATTCAAAGACCGATTCGGCCCAGTGGGTGGGGTGGGTGGTAAAACGCCAACGCTCGAAGTTATAAACAACCGCTTCAGCATTAAACGGCGTGCCGTCATGGAACGTGGCATTATCTACCAGTTCGAACGTCCAAACGAGGCCGTCTTCACTGGTAGTCCAGCTCTTCGCCAGGCCAGGGATGGGATTGGTGGTTGAACCATCGTAGAACAGCAGGGGTTCGCAGCCTTGAACGGTAACGCGGAATGAAGCGCCGTCGGTAACGACTGCCGGATCAAGTTGAACTGGGTTGGCTTCTGCGCCCCAAACGAAGGTCTTGCCTTCTTGTGCGGCAGCCGACGGGCTGTCGGGGAGAGTGGGCAGCATTGCCACTACCAAAACAACAACGAGTAATAGGGACCACTTGCGCATTTAGTTGTACTCCTTCTTTAAGTTAAACATGGGGACAATACAACTGCTAAGAAGGTACTTGCGTTGATTATTCTGGCATAAATACCGCCGGAATGCAAATCTGAAGCAGACTTTCAAAGATTCTAATGCAACTATAACACAATTGGAACTTTCTCTTCAGGGAGAGGCAGTACTGACGGAGGTAGACAGCCAGAACCGGGCGGCGGTATACTCAAAGCCATCCAGTATTTTGCCCAATATGAATGAAATGGAAAGCAGAATGAGCGCGATCAAAGCCTATATTGCCATTGAAGGGGTGATAGGTGTAGGAAAAACAACGCTGGCTCGGATGTTACAGCGCGCGATTGACAGCCAGTTGGTGTTAGAGGTGTTTGAAGAAAATCCGTTTCTCTCCAGCTTTTATGGAGACCGCGCCCGGTACGCTTTTCAGACCCAAATCTTTTTTTTGCTGAGCCGCTATCACCAGCAGCGCCAGTTGGCCCACCTGCCTCGCCCGTTGATCAGTGATTATATGTTTGATAAAGACCGGCTGTTTGCCCAGGTGAATCTGGGCGGCGACGAACTGCAAACTTATTACAGCGTGCAAGAAGCGCTGGCCGAAAATATCTGCCGGCCTGATCTGGTAGTGTATCTCAAAGCGGACACCGCCACCCTGCTGAACCGCATTACCGCGCGTGACCGGCCCTATGAGCGCAATATGGACCCGGAATATATTGACCGTTTGCGCAGCGCCTACGATCATTTTTTCAGTGTTTACAGTGCTGCTCCGATGCTGACGGTGGATACTAACGGTATTGATTTTGTACAAAACAACGAGGATCGTGAGGCGATCTTTGCTCGAATCCGAGGTGCGTTGGGCGCTGGTCCACGCCAGCCCTCCCTACCCGGCATGGAAACAGAGCCTCTGATCCAGAAAGCGATTTTTGATGATCCAGCAGATCAACACCAATAAAAACTTTGTGGCTGTCGCCGGGAATATCGGGGTAGGTAAGTCTACCTTGACCGTCATCCTGGCTGAGGCCTTTGGGTGGAAGCCGTTTTATGAAGCGGTCGATGAAAACCCTTATCTGGTCGATTTTTATGCCGACATGCGCCAGTGGAGTTTTCATTCTCAGGTCTTTTTTCTGTCGCGCCGCTTACAGCATCACCGCCAACTGGTGGATCATCCGGGATCGGTGGTGCAAGATCGCAGCGTGTATGAAGACGCCGAGATCTTCGCCCGCAACCTGTACGACCAGGGCCAGATGACACCGCGTGATTACTGTGCCTATCGCGACCTCTACGAAGGCATCCGGTCGTTTTTGCCGCCGCCCGATCTGCTCATCTACCTCAAGAGCAGTGTCAAAACGCTGGTGGCGCGCATCAAACAACGTGGGCGCGATTTCGAGCGCGATATTTCCCCAGACTATTTAAGCCGGTTAAATGGGCTGTATGACGGCTGGATCGAACGTTGGAACAGCTGCCCTGTCCTGGTCATTCCCGCAGATGAGATGGATTTCCAACACGATCTGCTGGCGCGCGAGACAATTATCACCGGGGTACGCGAAAGTTTGACGCCTGCCTCCATTCGCCATCTAAAATGGCCAGTTATTATGCCCTGATAGGTTAGGGATGTGTTAGAATTGAGCTAGGAATAGCGCAATTTGGTGAGGGGATTATGCCGTCAATACCCGGATTACAGGCCCGGCTGAGTGAGAAACTGCGCCTGGCGCTGGTTTACCGGCTGGCGCGTGAACTGAATGCCGAATTATCGTCTGCCGAAGTTTTACGCCGGATGCTGCACGCTGCTGCCGAAGCACTCGGCACACCACATGCCAGCATTGTAGCGCTGCGCAAAAGGGAACTGCTGGCTGCCTATGCTCTGGGCGGGGACAATGAAGCCGATCCCCGGCCTGTGATCGAGCGGGTGTTGGCTAACGGATTGGCCGGTTTTGTGCTGCACAATTACCGCACTGTGATTGTCAACGATCTGACCACTAACCCGCTGTGGATGTCGCTGCCCGATGAGCCGCTTTCGCCTCAGTTTGGATCGGCGTTGTGTGTTCCGATGATTCATTCGGGGGATGTGGTCGGGGTAATCACGTTGTCACACCCGGCGCGCAGCTATTTCACTGCCGATGCCGTAAACCTGGTGACAACACTCAGCGAAATGGGAGCGGCGGCGCTGTCGAATACCCTGCTGCTCGAAGAAAACCGGCAGGCGCGCCAACGTTACAGTACCCTGTTTGATGATGTGCTGGTTCCTATTTTGATCACCGACCTCGACGGCAATATCCAGGCCGTCAATCGCCGCGCCTGTGAATTCCTGGCGTATGAGCGCGAAGAGCTCATGTACCAAAATATCAACGCCATTCACCGCCTGGGGACCGGCCCGATCAGCGGAGAGCGCTTTGATCACCTGACACGCGGGTTAGAGGTGCGTTTCCAGTCGTCTATCTGGACCAGAGACGGCGCAGAATGCCCGGTCCAGGTTTATGCCCGGCGGGTGAACGATGCTGTCGAAGGGGATTATATCCAGTGGATCGAACACGATCTGTCATCCCAGGTCGAGCTTGAGCAGCTTCGCCGCGATTTGAGCGCGATGATCTATCATGATATGCGCGGGCCGCTAGGAAATGTTTACACCAGTCTGAACGCGCTGCAAAAATTGCTGGCAGATTATCCGGGCGCGAGCGTGCGAACCTTCCTCGAAGTCGCGGTGCGCAGCGAACGTCAGGTGCAGCGCATGGCCGACTCGCTGCTGGATGTGCAGCGGCTCGAAGAAGGGAACAAACTGCTCAACCGCAACAATACGGCGATCAATGCCCTGATCGAACATGCCATCGAGCAGGTAAGGCCGGTCGCCGATGACCGGCATGTGCGTTTGCGCCTGGGATTAGGCGATGAGCTTCCGTTGTTGTATATTGATGCAGATATGATCGAGCGAGTGATGATCAACCTGATGGACAACGCGATCAAATATTCGCCCGATTATGGTATTGTAACCATCAGCACCGCTTCAAGCGGGCAAGAAGTCTTGATCCGGGTCAAAGACACGGGGCCGGGCATCCCACGCGAAGCACAGGCCCGCATTTTTGAAAAGTTCGAACGAGTCAAACACCGCCATATGCCGCGCGGTGTGGGTTTAGGGTTGGCGTTCTGTAAGCTGGCGGTGGACGCCCACGCCGGGCGTATTTGGGTCAAGAGTGATGATCAGAGCGGTTCTACCTTTACGGTAGCGCTGCCGGTTGAAGCGCCCGCCACCAGAGAACTCCCTTTGTTAGGAGCGGCAGCGCAGTAAACCATCCAGTAAATTATTATGAATGGGGAATTCGATGAGGGGTAAGTCGGGGATAGGGGCAACCTTAGGAGCAGCCATAGCAGCAGCCGGGATTTTGCTGGCGGCGTGCGGGGGTAATGCGCAGCCGTCGGTCGTGCCGCTTCCCCCCACCGAGACGGCGACGATGCTCCCGATACCTACGGCGTCACGGGTGGCGGTGGTTTCCAGCCCGACTCCGGCTCCGATGATCACCCTGCCACCGGTCACGCCCAGCCCTGGCCCATCTCCCACCAATCCGCTTGCGTCTACTCCAACTCCTGCCCCGGCGACGCTAACCGCCACATGGGTGCCGACGTTGGCGGGGGTGTCTGTCGAATATTTCACCACTGATGTCGAGTCCGTAAAACCGGGCGAAAATGTCACCCTGTATTGGAGCGTGCGGGGCGCGGATGCCGTGCGTATTTACCGGGTGGATGAAGCGGATGAGCGGTTATGGCGCTGGGATGTTAACACTTCCGGCCAGATTACCGTCTCTACGCGTTCAGGGGATCGTGATGTGGCGCGCTTTTTGATTTCTGCCGAAACCGCCGGAGCGGCGGCGGCTGAACAACCGCTGCTGATCCCGCTGCTCTGCCCGGAGGTCTGGTTCTTCGACCCCGCGCCGGATGCCTGCCCAGCAGCGCCGCCGCAGCTTTCGATCCAGGCGGAACAGACGTTTGAACGCGGACGGATGATCTGGGTCGAGGCTCAGGATCGGATTTACGTGATTTTTGAGGACGGAAACACGCCCCAGTGGGCGCAGTATCCTGATAATTTTGCTGAAGGCGATCCCGAACGGGATGACGCTTTGATTCCCCCCGCGGGTCTAACGCAGCCGGTGCGCGGGTTCGGGTTGATTTGGCGCTCGAATCTGCGCGTGCAAGAACGGCTCGGTTGGGCCGCGTCGCCTGAAGTCGGTTTTGAGGGGCTGTTACAGTCCGATTCTGCCGAACCAAGCGTGGCAACGCTGTATTTGCGTGCCCGCGAAGGCGATATTTTGGCCCTGAACGCCTTCACCAGTGAATGGGAACTGCTGCCACTGGCGGCAGTGGATAATCCCATCTCACCCTAGCGAATAAGGTACCCTGTATGTTAAACGAACCATCGATTTTGTCTTCCGGTCAGGCTGCGCCCCAGGCTGAACCCGAATCCTTGTCGGCAGTTTCGACCGAAGATGTATTTAAGGCATCCGTTGTCGCGGTGATGGATATTCAGCAGATCGATTACCAGCCAGCGCCCCCGGCAACTGTGAGTTATACGGGGCGTCTGCTGATCGACAGCGAAACCGCCTATGCTCAACTTGATGAAAAATTCGCCACCGAAGATCACCATGTGGTGCTGACGCTCAATCCTGAGGGGCAGCATGTGATCATCGCGCTCAAAGGACGTATTCGCCCCAAAGACCGCCCACGCTGGCCGAATCTGGTGCTGCTGCTGCTGACGATCTTGAGCCTGCTCTATGTCGGGGCAGCGCAAGAAGCCGGTATGCACGACAGCACCGATATTGAACTCTGGCGCGGCTGGCCCTATGCGCTCAGCCTGCTGCTGATTTTGGGATCACACGAACTGGGCCACTATTTCGCGGCGCGTTATCACCACGTCAATGTGACGCTGCCCTATTTTATTCCGCTGCCGTTCGGTTTTTTCGGCACCTTAGGGGCGTTTATCCAACTGCGCGAGCCGATGCGCAATCGTAAAATCCTGTTTGATATTGGCGTGGCCGGGCCGCTGGCCGGGCTGATCGTCGCTGTCCCGATCCTGCTAATCGGTCTGGCGACCTCGGACCTGGAGCCTCTGCCCACCGAAGATTACATCCTCGAAGGCAATTCGCTGACGTATGCTGTGTCGAAGTTTGCCATTTTTGGCGAATGGCTGCCGACCGGAACGAAAGATGTATTTATCAACCAGTTGGCGAAAGCCGGGTGGACCGGCTTGATGATCACCGGACTAAACCTGATCCCGCTCGGCCAGTTAGACGGCGGGCATGTGGTTTTTACGCTGTTGGGGCGAAAGGTTCAATACCTTTATTTGCCTGTAGTGAGCATTTTTTTGCTGCTGGCATTCTATAACGCTATGTGGTTTCCCTGGACGCTGCTGCTGTTTTTCTTCGGGCGAGTCTATGCCGTGCCACTGGACACAGTCACACCGCTCGATTCGCGGCGGCGCTGGTTGGGTTATGCGGCACTGGTAATCTTTGTGCTGGTGTTTGTTCCCAACCCGCTCCAGATTGTGCAGCGGTAAACGGAGACCCGGATGAAAAAAGCCGATCTTCCTCCGAAAATAGAGCCGAAAACAAAAAGGAAGGCTGCCGATCCCCTTCCGGAACCCAAACGGAAACCGCGCGCACCCGCTGCGCCACCCGCTCCGCCTGTGCCAATCACCAGAGCCACGCTCGTCACCTTAATTCGGGCGGCCTGGAAATATCGATGGGGAAGAGTGGGCATAGGGTTAGCAGGAGTGGCCTTCCTGATCCTGCTGCACACGCTGTCGGTGGTCGATCTATGGCCGTTTGATCATGCGGCACCCCAGGCGATTGATGATTCTGATGCACCGCTGGCCTCGTTTTATATGCCGTCAGTGAGACATTGGAAAACGCAGATTCACGAATGGGCCGCTGAATATGAGCTTAATCCGAACGTGGTCGCTATCGTGATCCAGATCGAGTCGTGCGGCGATCCATCGGTGATTTCGTGGGCAGGCGCTACCGGGCTGATGCAGGTAATGCCGTTTCATTTT
>JACRBK010000428.1 GCA_016234525.1 Chloroflexota bacterium | reverse complement strand
GGGGGCAGGGCCAGGCGATCCCGGCCTGATTACGGTCAAAGGGCTGGCGCTGCTGCGATCAGCCGATGTGGTGGTGTATGATCGCCTGATTCCCCATGAACTGTTGGACGAGGCGCACCCCTCGGCAGAACTTATCGACGCCGGGAAAGCGCCCGGCGATCACCGCTTGAGTCAGGCCGAGATCAACGCCATCCTCGTCGAACGCGCGCGGATGGGCTTTCTGGTGGTGCGTCTTAAGGGGGGTGATCCATTCATTTTTGGGCGGGGCAGCGAAGAAGCGCTCGCCTGTTTCGCGGCGGGGATCGCGTTTGAGGTCATCCCCGGCATATCGAGTGTCCACGCCGTACCCGCTTACGCCGGGATTCCCCTGACTCATCGTAACATCAGCAGCGTCTTTACCGTGATCGCGGGCCACGAAGACCCGGCCAGCCCCGGCACGCCGATCAACTATGAGGCTCTCGCCCAGATGGGCGGAACCCTGGTGATTTTGATGGGCGTCGGCCACCTCCCGGAAATCGTGACGCGCCTCATCGGGGCCGGGTTAGCGCCAGATACCCCTGCCGCGTGTATTGAACGGGGTACCATCCCCGAACAGCGCGTCATCGAAGCGCCGTTGGTCGATCTTCCGGCTTGCGCGGCGCGGGCTGCGCTGCAATCGCCCGCCGTGATCGTCATTGGTGATGTGGTGGCGCTGCGTTCGATAGGCGTAGGCTGGTTCGAGAATGTGCGGCCTGCACACATCAAGTAAAAGGGATCACATTTGGGCCAGGGCTTGATCCAGATCAGCGATCAAATCGTCCAGGTCTTCGGTACCGACAGCGAAACGCAGCAGATTGTCTTTGATGCCGATAGCCTCGCGAGCCTCTGGCTCAAGTTCATAATAGGCCATGATCGCGGGTGAGCCGATCAAACTTTCCACCCCGCCCAAACTGACGGCGATATAGGGAATTTCCAGCGCGTCAATTAAGCGGTTCGCCGCCTGAAGATCACCCTTGACCTCAAAACTGACCACGCCGCCATACCCGGCCATCTGTTTGAGCGCCAGCGCGTGATCGGGATGCGATTCCAGCCCAGGATACCAGACGCGCTCGATTTTAGGGTGCGCTTCCAGATAACGCGCGATTCCCAGCGCATTGTCGTTGTGGCGCGCGACCCGCAGCGCCAGGGTGCGCAGTCCGCGTTCGAGCAAATAGGCGCTGTCCGGCGAAAGGATGCCGCCTAAAATCGTGCGGGCGTCCCGCAGCGCGGCGATCTTGTCGCGCGGCCCGATCACGACCCCCGCCACCAGATCGTGATGTCCGCCCAGATATTTGGTGGCGCTGTGCAGCACATAATCGATGCCGTAGGCCAGGGGAAGCTGGTTAACCGGCGTGCCAAAGGTGCTGTCGATGGCGGTTTCGATTCCGAATTTGCGCCCAACCGCCGCGATACACTCAAAATCGACCAGCCGCAGCAGGGGGTTGGTGGGACTCTCTGAGAGAATGAAGCGGGTCACACCGGGGCGGATCGCGGCTTCGAGCGCGGCATAATCATGCGTAGGGACGACGCTCACCTCGACGCCGAGCCGTTTCAGCAGCGACAGGCAAAATTCCCGCGAGTGTTTATAGCCATCGTCGGTCAGGATGATATGCTCACCCGTCTTGATGTGCGCCAGCAGCAGGGTCGTGAACGCGCTCATCCCTGAGGCAAACAGGGCCGCCGCCTGGCCCCCTTCGAGGGCCGCCAGGCGCTGCTCCACCGCGTTGACCGTCTCACTGCCCTCGCGGCCATATTCCTCGCGCCCACCGGCCCCGCCGCCCCACACTTTTTTGAACATGAATGCGTCCAGATCCGCCGAATCTGCGAATGTGAACGGCGCGCTGCGAACGATGGGCGTCGGGATGCTGTGATGTGCGTTTTGCCGGTTCACCCCGGCATGAATGGCGCGTGTACTTGGCCCTTTTGAGTCTGGATCAGTCATGGTCCCCTCTAATAAATCAGAATCGCCGGATCGATCTCGCGCGCCCAGGCATTGATTCCCCCGGCGAGATTGACCGCGTTCGAATATCCCTCGTCCATCAACCAGCGCACCACCGTAGCGCTGCGTGCGCCCGTCCGGCAGTGAACGACCACCGGCACATCGCGCGGGATTTCGTTGAGACGCTGGCGCACGACATCTTTGGGGATGAGCGTCGCGCCCATGGTACTGATCTCGGCTTCGTGAGGTTCGCGCACATCCAACAGGAAAACCGGCTGACCCTCATCCAGGCGTTTTTTCAGTTCGCGCACGCTGATCGCGAGGACCGGGCGTTGGTCGGCTGCCGTGCTGAAATCGCTGTGATCGTGCGCAGGCACGCCGCAGAACTGCTCGTAATCGATCAAGTGGGTGAGGGTAGGGTGCTCGCTGCAAACGGGGCAGGCCGGATTCTTCTTGACCTTGATCGTATCCCACGTCATCGCCAGCGCATCATACAATAACATCCGCCCGATCAAAGGATCGCCCACACCCAGGATCAGTTTGATCGCTTCGGTGGCCTGGATCGTGCCAATTGTGCCGGGCAGAATCCCCAGTACGCCGCCTTCCGCGCAGCTTGGAACCAATCCGGGCGGCGGTGGTTCGGGGAACAGGCAGCGATAACACGGCCCGCCGGGCGCGGCAAAGACGCTCGCCTGTCCTTCAAAGCGGAAAATGCTGCCGTAGACGTTGTACTTTCCGGCCATGACGCACGCATCGTTGACGAGATAGCGCGTCGGGAAGTTGTCGGTCCCGTCGATCACGATGTCATAATCTGCGATAATGTCGAGCGCGTTGTCACTGGTGAACGGGACATTATACTTATGAATGATGACATGCGGGTTGATGTCGGCTAGCGTATCCTGCGCCGAGTCGAGCTTGGAACGCCCGACATCTTTGGTGCCGTGAATCACCTGCCGCTGGAGATTGGTCAAATCGACGATGTCGTAATCGACGATGCCCAACGTCCCGACGCCTGCCGCCGCGAGATATAACGCCGTTGGGCTGCCTAACCCACCCGTGCCGATCAACAGGACACGCGCGGCTTTGAGCTTTTTCTGCCCGGCCATACCCACTTCGGGCATGATCAGGTGGCGGCTGTAACGCAGCACTTCTTCACGCGAAAGCAGGATATTTTCTGGGGTCAGGGTAGTCATGGAGATCGCCATAGGATGCCTTTTTTCTTTCAGCCGCCCGCAATCGAAGGGATGATCCGCAGGGTATCGCCGTCCTTGACGGGGGTGACCAACCCTTGCAGATCGCGGGTATTATCTTCGCCAATAAAGACGTTCACAAAGCTGCGCAGTTCGCCGCCTTCAAAGAGATGCTGCTTCAAACCGGGGTGTTGGGCTGCAAGATCGCTTAATACCTCGGCGACGGTTGTCCCTGAAACCGTCACAACAGCGTGTCCGGCAGTGTAGGCGCGCAAGGGGGTAGGGATTTTGATCGTTGCCATAGATTCTCCTAACTGTTTCTATTTACCCCTCATCCCCCAACCCCTTCTCCCTCGATAGGAGAAGGGGAGTTTTCCGGACTATAGGGATGGGGGTAGGTGAACAGGTTCTCCCGACTTCCGTCGGATTATGATAAACTC
This sequence comes from Chloroflexota bacterium, assembly GCA_016234525.1. Taxonomy (GTDB): domain Bacteria; phylum Chloroflexota; class Anaerolineae; order Aggregatilineales; family Aggregatilineaceae; genus JACRBK01. The sequence goes on along the minus strand of JACRBK010000428.1, from coordinate 5,095 downwards.
TTTATGGGGACAGCTCCATCGAGTCGCCAAACCGGAATGGGTAACTGTCCCCGTCCAGAGGGGGTAGGCAGACGCCTGCCCTTTTTTATCTTTCTGCGCCCTGCCGGATCGGTGCGCCGATCAAGTTTCCCCATTCCGTCCACGAGCCGTCATAGTTCCGCACGTTTTTGTAGCCGAGCAGGTAGGTAAGCGCAAACCACGAATGCGAGGATCGCTCTCCGATGCGGCAGTAGGCCACGATGTCTTTGGCTGTGCCATTGACCCCCTGCGCCGCATAGAGTTCGCGTAGTTCTTCGGTGCTTTTATACGTGCCGTCCTCGTTGACCGCGCGCGCCCAGGGAATGTTACTCGCGCCGGGGATGTGTCCGGCACGCTGCGCGGTTTCGGTCATGCCGGGCGGGGCAACAATTTTCCCTGAAAACTCATCGGGCGAGCGCACATCGACCAGCGCAAACTCGGGTTTTTCCAAGCGGTTCAGGATGAACTCGCGATCGGCGCGCAGGTGTTTGTTGACCGAATCGACCTTGTAATTACTGTGAGGAAAAGATGGTACATCGGGAACAAAGGCGCGCCCATCGAGTTCCCACCGTTTGCGCCCGCCGTTCATCAGGCTGACTTCAGCGTGATTGTAGTATTTGAACAGCCAGAGTGCATACGCCGCAAACCAGTTGTTGTTGTCGCCGTAGATCACAACATGATCGCTCTTGGTGATCCCGGCGTCGGACAGCAGCGCCTCGAAATTCTCGCGGCTGATGATGTCGCGCGCGACCTGATCCTGAAGCTGCGAGGTCCAGTTAAAAGAAACGGCGTTGGGCAGGTGGCCCTGCGCCGCATACGTGCTGGTATCTACATCAATTTCCACCAGGCGCACGCCCGGCGTATTCAAATGTTCTGCAACCCACGCGGTACTAACCAGTGGTTCTGCCATGAGATTATCCTCCTTGAATAATGCTTGATTTTTCCTCGAACGCGACCGGCACAAACCGGCTGCGATCATCAGCCAATAACCAGACGAGCGAATGATCCGCCCGTCCCGCCTGAACAGAGAGAATCAGGTAGATGAAGTTGGGCAGGGCATGGACACGGTCAAACTCCGACGGAATGGCGGGTGAGTCGGGGTGAGAATGGAAGTATCCGATCAGCGTAAATCCGTTGGCGTCGGCATAATCTTCGGCGGCCTGAAATGCGCCGCTGTCCATCAGGTAGCGGTGATACTGTTCTTCCGTCTCGAAGATGTTTTCGACAAAACGTGTCTCGGTCACGATCCGATCTTCGTTATCCACCCTGCCGATCAGGAAACCGCCGCCCTCGTTGGGAAAGGCGCTTTCCAGATAGCGTTGGATACCTGTATGCAGGGTGGGGGGTAGGACCAGTCTCATAGTCTTATTTGCCTCAGCGTGTCCAAAACGGCTCACTTAGATACTTGTAGGCGTTGTCGGGAAAGATCGTCACGACGACGGCAGGCTGATTCTCGGCGGCTAATTCTTCCGCGATGCGCAGCGAACCGACCATCGCGGCGGCGGCGCTGATCCCGACCAGATAACCCTCGTCGCGGGCCAGGCGGCGCGCCATCTCATACGCCTCTTCCGTTCGCACCGTGATATTCTGGTCTGCGAAATAAGGGTCATAGATGCCGGGTTGGATGGCCGTATCCATGTGTTTTAAGCCTTCAAGACCGTTAAACGGTGAATCCGGCTGGATGGCGATCACCTGGATGGCGGGATTAAAGTCTTTCAACCGCCGTCCCGTACCCATCAGGGTCCCGCTGGTGCCTAACCCGGCGAGGAAGTGTGTCACACGCCCCTGTGTCTGCTCCCAGATTTCGAGTCCTGTCGTTTTGTAATGCGCTTTCCAGTTAGCCTCGTTGTTGTACTGGTTGACGTAAAAATACTTATCCGGTTCAGCCGCCGCCAGCGCGCGCACTTCGCGGATCGCGCCGTCCGAACCTTCCATCGGATCAGTCAGGACAATTTCTACGCCGTAAGCAGACAAAATGGCGATACGTTCGGTACTGGCGTTACCCGGCATAAACAGTTTGACCGCATACCCGCGCGCCGCGCCGATCATGGCATAGGCGATGCCCGTATTGCCGCTGGTGCTGTCGAGCAGGGTCGTGCGTCCTGGTGCGATCCAACCTTTTTCCTCCGCCGTCACGATCATGTTGAGCGCGGCGCGATCTTTCACACTGCCGCCGGGATTGGTCCATTCGGCTTTGGCAAGAACTTCGATAGTCGCGGGCAAATGGGCCGTGATGTTCCGAAAACTTAACAACGGCGTGTGGCCGATCAAGTCTTCGATGTGCTGTCCCTCGGCGATTCGGGCTGCCGCTGTCATGGTCTTGTTCCCTCAAATATAAAAGGCCATCAGACAATAAAAAGAACGATTCTCGTCCCTCCTGAACAACGTGGCAGTACCGTTCCGTACTGCCTCAGGGACGTATCGTTCTTCGCGTTGGTCTGGTGACCTTTGTTGGCGCGTGTTGCGGTTGTTGGTGCTTAGTGTGCGAAGTAACGATACTGCCCCTGCTTCGCACACATGCAGGTTTGTTGACTCATCTTTAGCACTCTCTATGACCTTTCTGAGAGTCTAAGACTTTTTAGCGGACCTGTCAATAAATAAGTTATTTCTTATGTAAATTACACAAACCCGCTGCCCCTGCCTCCCAGGATTTCCGCCGTATTATCACAACTTTGGTAAATAATCCTGGCGCAAACTCTCCATATGATGTTCGACGTGGCCCGCCAGGATATAAATGAGCGCGCGAACGCTCACCCCGAATCCGCTCGCCGTACCCTGGCGCTGGATGGCCTCATGGGTGAGACGGTTAAAGGCCAGCAAATTCGCGCGGCGAAGCAGCACAAATTCCTCCAGCAGATCCGGCAGCGTGCGATCCCCAAAGTTGGCAGTGCGGACATACTCATCCTGGTCAAACCCTGGCAGCGGCGTCTGATCGCCGCGCGAAATTCGCAGCGCGCGGTAGGCAAAAACGCGCTCGGCATCGTTCATATGCCCTACGACTTCTTTGATACTCCATTCAGCCGGGCCGGGACGAAAGTCAGCCTGTTCGACCGTCAACTTCGCCAGCAGCGCGGGCAGCGAGTCGATCTGCCGGGCGAGTATCTCGAAAATATCGCCATCCGGCACACGCTGGACGTAACCCGCGTAAAACGGTGCATATTCATTTTCGCCGGGACGACCTGATATTGAAGCCATTGTCATGTCCTTTCTCTGTTGAGTCTTGAGGGTTCAAGTTATTAACCGGGTTTTACGAATAATAACAGGCAGGCCACTACTAACAGCACCAGCATAACGTTCTCGAATACTTTGGGGTCGACCCATTTGATGAAGCGCTTCCCTAACCAGACCCCGGTCAAAACGAGCGGTATCACCGCCAGAACAACGAGTAACGGGGTATCGTCCATCAAACCCGCCACGATGAAGCTCGGAAGTTTTATAAGGTTTGTCACTGAGAAAAATAAGGTTGTGGTCCCAATAAACACGGTTGGACTTACATTTTGCAGCAGCATATAGGCCGTAAACGGCGGCCCGCCCGCATTCGCAACCGCCGAACTGAATCCCGAAGTCACCCCCGCCAGATAACCATGCCAGTTGTGCAGGTGATAGTTCGCCGCCGTCAGGCGAACACTCACTATTTTATAAATCACAATAGTCAGCGTAAATAGACCCAGCGCCGGGCGTAATATGTGATCGGGCAGCGTCGTGAGCAGGTAAGCTCCGGCAAAGACCCCTATCACAGCCGCCGGGACAAGCAGCCTGATGTGGTGTATATCCCAACGGCGCCAGTAGGTCCCCAGGGCAAAAACATCCCCGATCATCAGCAGGGGGAGCGCTGTGGCGACCGCTTGCGGTACAGGCATCACCTGGCTGAGCAGCGGCGTTGCCAGCGCCCCCGCTACCGGACCAAACCCGCCTTTTGCCAACCCGATCAACAGCCCGACAGTGGCAATAATCAGTATCACTTCGATTTCCATCAACCACGACCTTTAATTCCGACCGAGTAAATTTAAGACACGAGGGCGAGATCAGGTGCTGCGCCCCGCCCAGGTGATCGAACAGATTATGGAGATGGATGTATTTTTTAGCCAGTACTCAGATGTTGTGGTTTTATTGCGCCGCCGACCAGACTCAAAAAAACTTAACCACGATATCGTCTATCGTGTCGGCAGCATCCCCAATGCGGCCCGCTGCGTGGTAGAGGTGGCGATAAATCTCCCGCAGTTTTAGCATCATAATGACGTTATCCAGGTCTTTGGGTTTGCGGAACAGATCCGCCAGGGCGGTTGGATAGAGGGTTTCGATTTCGCTGCGCAGCTTTCTGGCCCGAATCGCGTGCATACTTGAGACGCCCGGGTGCCGCTCCAGGCGTTCAATCGCGAGTTTGAGTTCCTCAGCCGCATCGTCAAGCCGCCCGGCCATTTCTTGCAAGTGCGTGTTCGGGTTCACTTCCAAAATATCCATTTCGTTGATCGTAAACCACGTGTCATCCAAAATGTCATCGATGGCCCGCGACAGCGCGTAGATGTCTTCGCGGTCAATAGGGGTCACAAAGGTGCGGTTCAAGTCGTCCACCAGGATACGCCGCACTTCATCTGCGTCTTTTTCAAGCTGGCGGACGCGCTGTGCATTTCTTTTGTTTGGCTTAATCATATAATTTACCAGCGCTTCGGTGGCTTCGGTTGCCAACACGGCTTGCTGATTCATATAAACGATAAAACGGTTTGGTTTGCGGGCAAACCTTTCGCGGATACGCTGCAATCTTTGTCTGATGGTTCGAAAGAAACGACGGATCATAGTTGTAAAGCCTCAGCGGAGCGAAATTGGAAAAATACTTTAAAGCAAGTAAAATAATTTTAACCATCTTCTTGTGCATTTGCCATAATATTTCAAACATCGGGCGAGATGAGGAACTTATGTCGTTATCCGTTCTCCAAGTGCTTGTTTTTGTCATCATAGCATTGGTGTTTGGCTTTTTTAATGGTCTGCACGATTCTTCGAATGTAGTAGCAACAGTGATCTCTACCCGCGCTTTAAGTCCCCGCCGGGCGTTGTGGGTCGCGGCCATCGCAGAAGGGCT
>JACRBK010000424.1 GCA_016234525.1 Chloroflexota bacterium | reverse complement strand
TTTATTTTTATCGGCGCGATTCCCTGCACCAGTTGGTTAAAGGGTGTAATCGACCTTGATTCGTATGGTTTTGCCATCACCGGCCCGCAGTTGATTCAGAATGGCCGCCCGCCCAAAGTCTATTGGCCGCTGGACCGTGACCCGTACTTGTTTGAAAGCAGTGTGCCAGGCGTGTTTGTGGTCGGGGATGTACGCTCCAATTCGGTCAAACGGGTGGCTTCGGCAGTCGGCGAAGGCTCGATCTGTGTCCAGTTTGTCCACCAATATCTCGCCAGGTTGAAATGATGGACGATCTTTATCAGATTCCACTCTTTGAAGGGATCAGCCCTGACGAACTGGCGTGGTTGGTCGCGCACAGCCACGAAGAACGGCTCGAAAACGGCGATTATTTCTTTAAGGAAGGTGGTCCCGCAGACCGGTTTTATATCGTGCTGGAAGGCGAACTTCAGGTCAGCCGGACGGTGGATGGTCGCGATTTGATCATGGGGACTACGCCGCGCGGGATTATGGGGGGAGAGATGGCACTCTTGAGCCGGACCCCATCAAATGTTACGGCGCGCGCTATTATGCCATGCCGGCTGATGGTGTTTGATGAACCATCTTTCCGCGAGTTGTTCTCCGCCTGTCCAGTGGTCGGGATGCGGATTCTGCAAACCACCGCCCAACGGATGCAGGGAACCGTGACGATCCTTAAGCAGCAGGAAAAAATGGTGGCGTTAGGCAAACTTTCGGCGGGGTTGGCGCACGAACTGAACAATCCCGCCGCCGCTGCGGGCCGTGCTGCGCAAAGCCTGCGCGAAACGCTGCCCGGAGTCCAGGCGCAAACGCTCAACCTGGGCGGCCTGGGGTTAGATGGCGAGCAACTCGCCGCGCTGGCCGCATTTCAACAGCGTTTGACTGTGCCTGCCGCGCCGCATATTCCCTTGCCGCCGCTCGAACAAAGCACCCGCGAGGATGAGATCGGCGCGTGGTTTGAAGGACGGGAGATTCCCGGCGGTTGGGAAATGGCCCCCGCGTTTGTGAATGCCGGGGTGTCGCTGGACGATCTCGCAGCGCTGGCCGGGAAGTTCTCTGCTGGACAGCTCACCCCCGTCTTTAGGTGGATGCATGGCGCGCTGGAAACTGCCGGGTTGTTAGAAGTCATTCAAGAAAGTACCCAGCGTATTTCTGAACTGGTCACGGCGATCAAAGCCTATACCCACATGGATCAGGCACCGGTGCAGGATGTTGATCTGATCCAGGGGCTTGAAAGTACGCTGACCGTACTGAGATACAAGTTGAGAAATGTGCAGATCGTGCGCGAATACGATCCTAACCTGCCTGTGATCCAGGCACGCGGCGGCGAACTCAATCAGGTGTGGACCAACCTGATCGACAATGCCATCGATGCGATGCAAGGCAAGGGACAGATCGCGGTGATCACGCGCGCTGAGAATAACTTTGTGATGATCGAAATCGCTGATAATGGCCCCGGTATTCCCCCGGAGATCATGCCGCGCCTGTTTGAGCCGTTTTTTACCACTAAAGAGGTGGGGGTGGGTACGGGGCTGGGCTTAGACATCAGCTACCGGATCATCCAGCAGCATCACGGCACGATTGAAGTTCAGTCCAGCCCAGGGCATACCCGTTTTATTATCCGTTTGCCGATTCAGGCGGCAGTGAATCCTTTGTGAATCATTCACCTGTGAACCGTTCACCAGAAAGAGGCTTTTATGACGTGCCAACATCTTGATCAGCAGCAAGACGTTACGCCCAGCGCCGAGGGTTGTGAAGACTGCCTGAAAACCGGCGGCTGGTGGCTGCACCTGCGCATCTGTTTGATCTGCGGCCATGTGGGCTGCTGCGATTCATCACCCAGCAAACACGCCTCCAAACATTTCCACGACACTGGCCACCCCCTGGTTCAGTCTTTCCAACCCGGCGAAGATTGGGTTTGGTGTTATATCGACAAGGAAATCGTGGGGTAATGAGTAAGTGGTATTATCCTCTGGCGGAGAAGAGAAACGCGCTTTTCTCCGCCATTTATTGATCAATATCTCACACAGCGTTGAAGCGGGCCAGACTGATCGCTATAATTGACCCCATGAGCTATCTAGACGATAAGTCCTCGATCCCCACCTCCTCTGACCACACGGGCATTATCGCCGCCTCGATCTTGATGGCGGTGATCGGTTGGGGGGGCCTGTGGCTGTTGGTGACCACCACCCTGCCCACCGCCTTTCCGCGCTGGTTATTTTTTGTGCTGCTCTATCTGGCCGTGACCGGAACGGTGCTGCCGTTTGTGCGCTTTTTGAATATGCGTTTTTCCCGTCCAGAGTTCCCGCCTTCAGGCGGTGTGATCCTGCGCCAGAGCATTTGGGTGGGCGTGTTTGTGGTGGCGTGCGCCTGGCTCCAGATTCCCCGTGTGTTAAACCCGGTGATCGCTTTTTTCCTGGCGCTGAGCCTGATCGTGATCGAGGTTTTTCTGCGTGTGCGTGAATTAGATCAATCGCAGGATGCATGATACCGGATTATTTATACCCAATTTATGAGGATTAATTGATGAAAACCGATCTTGATCGCTTGATGGCCGAACGTAATATTGACGTTTTATTCACCCTGCCCACCGAAACCGAAGACCCCTACCGCGCCTATTTGAGCGGCGGGGTGCAATTTTCGGGCATGGTGATCAAAAAGCGTGGTGAGCCGCTGGTATTGATCTCGCCCGATATGGAGCGCGACGAAGCCGCAAAAAGCGGTCTGACGGTATATTCTTTTGAACACTTCGGTTTTAGTGAACTGCTGCGCGAACACCAGAATAATCTGCAAGCAGTACGCCCGGCCTGGTATCGCCGTGTGTTTGAAGAGCTTAACGTGCGCGGCAGGGCGAGTGTGTATGGTGTGGCGGATGTCAACGAGACGTTTAACGTGATCGTGATGTGCGCGCGGCACCTGGGCGATCTGATCGAACTGGTCCCGGATCAGATTCGCGCCTCGATTTTCGATAAAGCCGTTGAAACCAAAGAACCGGATGAGTTGGCGAAACTGCGTGATATAGGCCGCCGGAGCAGCGCTGCCATGTGCGCCGCCCGCGACTGGATCAGCTCGCATCGCGCCGGAGACGG
>JACRBK010000047.1 GCA_016234525.1 Chloroflexota bacterium | reverse complement strand
CTCTGATCAAGACGCATGGGCCGAACTTGATCCCAAAGCTGATGTGGTCGTGTGGTTTAATGATCTCAGCCTCTGCACGGCTCCTGCTGAACGAAAGCGATACTGTATCCCGACGGCGTATGGCCTGCCCGAACTGATCACACTGCTGCACCTTGAGCCGGTGGTCGAATTTGCCGAGGGTGGAATTTACCGGGTGAGTGAGCCGTAAGTGCTGCAATCCCTAGGTGTCAGGGCAAATCTGTAGGGGAAAGGCGACACAAGCCCTGTCCTTACAAAAAATAGGTTGCCCGATTTGAACTAGAATGAAACAACAGGGCAGCGGTCTTCTGACCGCGTGATCCGATTCCCATGTTTTAACCCCTCACCGCTCAGATTTTTCTGGGCGGTTTTTTGGGGTACAGACCGCAATATTCTAGATGGATCGTATAAAAATTAAGGTTTATCTAGCCAGGAGGCTGTACCATGCACCGTTATCTCAAGACCTGGATCGCGCTGGTTGGGTTGTTGATCTTGCTCGTCAGCGCCGGGCTGCCGTTCGCCGGGGCGCAGGATGATCCACCGATTACCAGCGGTCTGGTCGATATTGGCGGATATTCGCTGTACATCGACTGTCAGGGCGAGGGATCGCCGACAGTGATTCTCGATTCAGGAACGGGCAGCACTGGGCGCGCATGGCTGCGTGTCCAGGGACGGATCGCCCGCTTTACGCGCGTCTGTTCGTATGATCGGGCCGGGCTGGGCGGCAGCGATCCCAGCCCGCTTATGCCGCGCACCAGCCAGGTCATCGCGGAGGAATTGCATACTCTGTTAGAGAATGCGCGCGTGCCAGGTCCGTATGTGTTGGTGGGGCATTCGTTCGGCGGCCATAACATCCGGCTGTTCGCGCACACTTATCCTGACGAGGTCGCCGGGATGGTGCTGGTGGACGTGACTCATGAAGACGTTATGCTGCGGTTTGGCGAACTTTCGCCCGCCTGGGAAGAAGAGTTCATCAACGCCTGGCGTGATCCTGAAGGCATCACGCTTGAGGCGTGGTATGCCACCCAGGAACAGCTCCGCGCTGTGCGTGCCGAGGGGCCGGAACCTGTGTTCGGGGATATACCGCTGGTGGTGCTGACCGCGACTCAGGAGGACGCGCCGCTCACCAGTCCGACAGACGAGGAGAACGAAGCCTTCCGGCAGGCGTGGTACGATCTTCAGACCGATCTGGCGACGATGTCTTCTAACAGCCAGCATATTTTCGCTGAAAAAAGCGGCCACATGATCCAGGATGACGAACCGGCGCTGGTCGTCGAGGCGGTCCAATGGGTGGTCGAACAGATCGCGCTGGAGGATGCAGAAGGCTCCTGATCACCGGGGGGCAGGCCGATCCTGCCCCTACCCGGATGATCTATCCTACGGTAAACTCTAGACCAGTTCGTTAAAAACTTTGATTAAGCGAGGATTTTTATGTCAGATGGAATTCGCACCGCCGTAGACCAGATCACGGCCCAGATCCGTGAACTTTCGATTGATATCAACCTGACGGGCTGGCAAGCCGCGACAACCGGCACGCCCGAAGCCCTGGACGCGGCGGCCCAATCGCGCGCGGCCTGGATGCGTTTTTGGGCAGCGCCAGAGCCTTACCGCCAGTACAAAAACTGGGACGAAAGCGGAGCCGCCGGGGATGATGCCCACTTAAAACGGATCGTCCACCTGCTGCACCTGGGCTTTGCCGAGGGCCAGCGTGATCTCGCGACGATTGACGAAATGACGGAACTGGCGAAAGTGCTGGATGATGCTTATACCAACTTCCGCCCGGTGGTGGACGGTCAGCGCCTCAACGCGAACGCGATTGACGATATTCTGCGCCTGGAAGACGACTCCGAAAAACGCCGCGCCGCCTGGGAAGCCAGCAAAGAGATCGGGCCGCGCGTCGCTGATCAAATTCGCCGTCTGGCGGTGCTGCGCAACGATGCCGCCCGCCGCATGGGATACGACAACTTCCACCGCATGAGCCTGATCCTCAACGAGCTTGATCCCGACTGGTTGTACGCCATGCTCGATACGCTGGCCGCCAAAATTGACGAGCCGTTCCGCCGCGCCAAGGCCGACCTCGATGCCGAACTCAGCGCGCGTTTCCGCGTTCCCGTAGAAGAGTTGATGCCCTGGCATTATGCCGATCCGTTTTTCCAGCGCGCGCCCATGCTCAGCAGCTACAATTTTGATTCGCTGTTTGGCGGGCGTGATCTGGTCGAACTGGCAACCCGCACCTATGACGGGCTGGGCATGGAAGTGCGCGATATTTTAGGCCGCAGCGACCTGTACGAACGCGAAGGCAAAGATCAGCACGCTTTCTGTATGCATGTTGACCGCGAGGGCGACGTGCGCACCCTCTGTAACCTCAAGCCGACGCTGCGTTGGGCCGAAACGCTGCTGCACGAACTGGGACATGGTGTTTACGACAAATATCTGCCGATGGACCTGCCCTGGATGCTGCGTTCGTTCCCGCACATCCTCCGCACCGAGGCGATGGCGATGTTGATGGGCGCGATCACGCTCGATCCTGAATGGCACGCGCAGGTTCTCCGCGCCCCGCGCGACGAAGCCCGCCGCGCCGGAGAAGCCGGATTCCAGCGTTTCCGCCTGGAAGAACTGATCTTCGCCCGCTGGGTGATGGTCGTGGTGAATTTCGAGCGGTTGATGTACGAAGACCCCTCGCGTGATCTTAATGGGGCGTGGTGGGATCTGGTGCAGAAATACCAGTTGGTCATCAAACCGGAGGGACGCGAAAAACAGCCCGACTGGGCGACCAAGTATCATATCGCGCTGGCCCCGGCCTATTATCAGAATTACCTGCTGGGGCGTATGATGTCGTTGCAGTGGGATGGCTGGCTGCGCCAACACGCAGGCGGTATCGTAGGGCGTCCGGCGGCGGGAGAATTTTTCCGCAAGCGCGTGTTCGAACTGGGCAGCACCCTGCACTGGAATGACGCGCTGGAATTCGCCACCGGCGAAAAACTGAACCCGGATTACTTCGTTCAAAAATTCGCGCAATAACTACGATTCTCTAGACGCTGTAGGGGTCGGGCTTGCTCAGCCGTCTAGCCCCACCCCTTAATCCCCTCCCCACTGCGCTGCGCTGGTGGAGAGGGGAAAACCGGGCGCAGCAGCGCCATTTCCCTATACAAAACCGCCCGGCTGCGGTCCCCTCTCCAACCCAGTTGGAGAGGGGGTAGGGGTCAGTCCACGTTGATTTTGTAGGGGCGATGCTTGCGTCGCCCAGGGCAGGGCAAGCCCTGCCCCTACATTTCCAAATGCTGCTTGGACTGACCAATAGGGGGTGAGGCCGTATTAAAACCGACACTCATTAGGCTGCCTCTAAAAAAACACGTTATCCGAATCCCTGACGAAATGAAACTATAATGCAGTACGTCTATATCAGTTATCCTGACGATGATTATGCTTTTGCTCACCGCCTGGTAGAAGACCTCCAGGCGGTGGGATATGCGGTGTTTGTTGACGCCGTGAGTGATGTCGGCACAGTGTCGTGGGCTGCCGAGACACGCCACGCCATTCGCGCGTGCGGCGTGGTGTTGATGATCCTCTCTCCGGCGGATGGGCGGCGCACCGGCATTCGCCACGAAGGGATTTTGGCGAACCGGCTGCAAAAGCCGCTGATAGTGCTGCTGCGTTCGGCAGGCGAACTGCCGCGTTATTTACAGAACGCCGCCGCCGCCGATTTTTCGGGCGATTATCCCCCGGCTTTTGAGCAGCTTCGTTCGCTGCTGCCCTCGGCGCTCACTCTGCTCACCGCGTCCGATCCTCTCCCGCGCCGCCGGCCACGCCGCCCGCCGCATCTGCCCAACCGCCGCCGCCGCCGTCTGGTTTGGGTGGTGTGGTGGCTGCTGCTGGTTTCAGTATGCATTGTGGGTGGGATCGCTTTTGGCGTGATTCCGGTGTAGGATAAGGGACAAAATACCTGGAATCGTTACTACGGATCACAGAAAGGGAACCTATGGATCGGACCATGCCCAAGACGGGCAGTGAAGAAATCGCGTTGTATATTCGCACCTATTATTCGCTGCTGCGCTCCAGCCATGCCGTCCATTTGGATGTGTTGGTCGAGACCCATTTGGCGATGAATTCATCTTTGCACGCCGGGGCGCGCCAACCCACGCCGGATGCTTTTGCGCTGAATTATGTCGTGCCGCGCCTGCCGCCGTGTATGGCGGACGTCGATCTGGTGGTGATGGGGCAGACGGATCGCGTTTTCCGCGAATATGGGTATTCTGATGTCGAAAACTGGGAGCCGGTCATGGCCCCGGCGCGCCGCCGCCGGGTGATGTATGACGGTGAAGGAACGGTGGCGACCTATATCGCCAGCCGCTCGGATATTGACGACTTGATCCCGATGCTGGTCACGTACCAGATCGAATGGAATAAACTGCACTATTTGCTGCAAACGGTTGCGGCGCAGGCCAGCCTGGCGGCTTACAGCGCCGATACTACGCTGGCGCGCACCGCCGATCTTTCGCGCGTGTTAGGCATTTCGGCAGATGAACTGGGCCGCCTACAAGAGGCGTGGGGCAAAAACTTGATTCCCACCCTGCGTAAGATCGCCAAAGGGACCAAACGCCTTTCGGTTCGGCTGCTGGCCGGGACGTATATCAACTATCAGCGCGCGACTTCCGATTGGTGGGCGAATGTGCGCCAGCAGATCGATCCGGTCTCCATTCAGGATCGCCCGGTCTATTTCATTTCGTCGAACATTCACGCTGTCCCGAATCTGCTGAGCGGCTTTGCTCTGCGCGAAGAAGACGCGATTTTGGAGTTTGTCGAGCGGGCAGGGGATCGCGGTCTGAAGGCGGAATACGATTATGTGCGGGTGCGCGACGAACTGAATAACAAGAATAATTTCTTGTACTACGCCCTGCGCCGGTATCTCTCTCAGCCGGCTGTCGCTGCTCGCCATCACGACGATCACCGTCAGAAAGGGATTATTCACGTTCCCAGCCTGCATGGATTCGACATCGAAGCGCAGGTGATCGAGCTGAACAAACTTGATCCATCCAGCATGGATTTGCGGATTCTGTGCGGCAACGAGCAATACATGGCGCGGCTGGCCGAAAGTGACGCGGTGATCGTGAATATCGATTATCCGCTGGGTATGGCGGCGTACCACGTGATGGCTAAGATCAGCCAGTATGCCGACCGTATTCAGGGGTTGTATGTGATCGGCAAGGCGGCGACGCTGAATGCCCGCGTGGGCGACGTGATGATCGCCAATGTGGTCTACGACGAACACAGCGAAAACTCCTATTTGTTCGGCAACTGCTTCACGGCCTCCGATGTGATTCCTTACCTGACGCTGACGAGTGTGTTGGATAATCAGAAAGTCGTCAGCGCGTTAGGGACCTTCTTGCAAAACGTGCAGTATATGGATGTGTTTTATCGCGAGGGGTATTCGGTGGTGGAGATGGAAGCCGGGCCGTATCTTTCGGCGGTGTATGAGATGGTGCGGGCGCAGCGTCACCCGGTCAACGAGATCGTGAATCTGTATATCGCGCCGTTCGACATCGGCTTTTTGCACTACGCCAGTGACACCCCGCGCAGCCGGGGCCGCACGTTGGGCGCGGGCAGCCTGAGTTATCAGGGGGCGGAACCGACCTATGCCACGACCATTGCCACCTTGCGCCGAATTTTTACCAAAGAACTCCAACGCCTTGCCGCTGAAAAGTAATGTATGGGAGGGAGAACGATGCACGTCTATGAGGCGATCAAAAGCAATCGTTCGGTACGCCAATATTCCAATCAACCCGTCAGCCGCGAACACATCGAGCAGGTTGTCAATGCCGGGCGGCTGTCGGGATCGGCCAAAAACCGCCAACCCTGGACTTTTATTGTGGTGACAGAGCGCGAACAGCTCGGAGGAGTAGGGGGCTGCGGTCCCTGGTGTGGGCATCTGGTCGGGGCGGCGTTTGGGGTGGTGCTGGTGGTGGACGAACTCAACCAGCCGCCGACGCTCACCACGCCGTTTGACCTGGGCCGCGCCAGCCAGAATATGATCCTGGCGGCATGGGAACTGGGGATCGCGTCGTGCATGGCGACTATTTATGATCAAGAACGCGCCCAAAGTGTGTTGGGCATTCCTGATGATATGGAAGTCCCCTGGGCGATCTCATTTGGTTATCCCCATCCGGATGCTGATCCGAGTGCCCGCCCGCCGCGTGCCAACGGTCGGCGCAAATTTACCGAGGTGATCAAATGGGAGCGGTGGTAGCCGCCGTTCTTATTCGATCCGGGTCAAATTGATTAGCGCACATTGGTGGCCCGACGGTGATTTTGATTATGATCACCTGCAAGGTAGGGTCATAATCTTAAGGTGGGCTGCAATGGGCGAAGAGGAAAAATTGGTGCAAGCTGAATTTCGCCAGCTTGAGGGGACAAATCAGCGGTATTTCATCTATACATTTGCCCTGCACTGGCGAGTCGAAGATTTGAGAGCGGCGATGGAGCCGGGCAGGGCAATTGTTACTACGCAGCTTGCCGACGGTGAAAAGGTGGAGTCTATCTTCTATTTTTCGCAGACTGAAAAATTTGACGGCGTGAATTTGTTGGGCGAGATGCGCCGGATGCTTTCCGATCCGCTGAGCGAGCGTTTTTCTTATTCCTCTATTGTCGGTCTGAGCCGGCTGACCCTCGATCTGGTGAATGTGATCGTGTCTATTGGGAAGCGCCTGTATCATGACAGGGTGACGGTTGGTTTTTATTTGTCGCTTGAGGAAGCACTCGCCGCGATGCGTGAGCGCGCCCGAACCGATCAACGATCCTGATAGAATAGTCATCGGGGCGCGAAGGATTGATCCTCCGCGCCCCAATCATTTTTACCACGTCGCCTGCCAGAGAACCTCTTTAAAGAATTTCCAGACCTCGACCATCAGTTCTTCTAACAAACGGGCGTCTTCCTGCGTATAATCGCTGGCTTTATTGCCTACGCCCACTACTAACACCGCATAACCGTCTTCAAAAACGGGCAGGTTCATATGCCGGGAAACATGCACATGCCCCTTGGGATACCCTTTTTTCGTCGGCTTGTTCAGGTTTTGATAATCGTTGGTGATCACCGCTTTTCTCTCGCGCACGGCGTCGCCCCACAACCCGGTTTCTTCCAGCGGGTAAACGATAGGGCGGTCGGTCGCCTGGCAGCTTGCCATCGCGCCTTTTGACCAGCCCACCATGGTCAGCGTTTGTTCGTTGAGGTCCAACGCCGCGATGTAGGACAGGGGAGAGCCTGTCAGGGCGCATAACTCATCGGTGATGGCGTCTTTATAATCTCCGAGGGAGCCGTCGGTCATGGCTAACAAACGATCTAATGATGCCTTAACTTTGGGGTGCATTCTGTTCTCCTAAGAATTATGCCTTATTCAATGTATGTCGGTCTGGCAAATCGGCGGGTTGAAGCAGCACTTTTTTGCCATAACAAATATTCTCCCCGCGCATTCGGGGGCAGTCATCGTAGTGTGCGCATT
>JACRBK010000423.1 GCA_016234525.1 Chloroflexota bacterium | reverse complement strand
TGGGCTTTGTTTTCTAACTGGCGGAGAATATTTTCGGCGGCCAGAATGCCCTGCTGCTTAGCAACGGGGATCAACATAGGATAAGGATTACCCTTCCGATCTTCCAGGTAGGCCATATCGCCTACCACATAGATAGTGTCAGCATTGGGTATTTGCAAGGTTGGGCGTACCGGAACACGTCCCGCTCGCTGCCCTGCTATGCCCAGCATATCCGCTATGGGGGAAGATTTTACGCCCGCTGCCCAAATCAAGGTATACGTCGGAATCACGCGATCGTCGCTTAACCGGATATGATCTTGCGCGGCTTCTACAACCCGGCTGCCTAAGATAACTTCAACGCCGAGGCTTTCCAGTTGGCGGCGCGCGGCAGCTTGCAGCCGCGCAGGATACGGGGCGAGCAGATGATCGGACATTTCTAGCAGGATCACGCGCCCATTGAGGGCTGATGCTTGATTCGCATATTCCTTGCTGATCACATAGCGATATAACTCAGACAGCGCGCCCGCAGTTTCTAACCCTGTAGGCCCACCACCGACAACAACCATGGTCGTCAGCGCCGCCTGCCGTTCAGGATCATCAATCCACGCAGCGTTCTCGAAACACTTGAGCAGGTGGTTTCGCAGTACCACCGCATCGGCCAGAGTCTTTAGCCCAAAAGCATGTTGCTCTACCTGCTCCATGCCGAAATAGTGGGTCTGACTGCCTGCCGCGACAATCAGATAGTCATAGGATAGTTGGCTCAGCTTACCATCGATCTGAACCGTGACGATTTTCAATTGGGAGTCAACGGCTTGAACATTCCCCAACAAAAACCGCACATTGGGTTTGTCGCGCAAGATGCCCCGGATAGGATAAGCGATTTCGCCTGGCTCAAGCCCTGATGTAGCGACTTGATAGAGCAGCGGCGTAAACAGGTGATAGTTTTGACGATCGATGAGCAGCACATCTACATTCTTTTTCGTCAACTTTTTTGCGGCGTATAGACCCGCAAAGCCTGCTCCAATGATAACCACGACGGGGCGACGATTTGTAGACATGAGATTACATCTCCTGACTATACTTATTTGATTGTGAAATCTATCACTAGATTTCTATGATAGAAGTTAGCATAATTAATATCATGTGCCCACCCACTTTTTAGCAAATCAACCCCCTGCTTGGGAATTCAAGAGCCATCGTCATCTACCCGCAGGGAAAGAGTGCATCAAACACCTTGCCGCTTCTTTGACACGCGCAAACAGCGCGATATTATAATCTCGAAGTTGTCACCGAAATTTAACGGTCAGATAAAAAACGGCAGATCAACACCCCAGCGCCTCTTTTGCTCAGTATTTGGCTGGAGTGTTTCTATTCACGGAGGTTAGTTGCGTGTCAGCACCAGCAAAAAGAACACTTAAATATAGTGGTTGGGTGATACTTGGATTATTGGCTGTCAGCCTGTTAATGAGCAGTCTCGGGTCATCGAACCAGAATGCCTTAGCCCAAGATACCACCAACCTGCTTATCAACGGCAGTCTCGAACGTCCCTATTATGGACAGGGTGCTTCGACCCGCACAGTGCCTCAAAACTGGAATCTTTGGATTGGGACCGGCGCGCCTGAAGCTTTCCCCCATACCGATCGGGTGCAAGTGTTGGATGGTGAAGTATCCTGGAATATCAAACAGGGATACGCGGTTTTTGCCGCTGCCGGGTATCAGCGCGTAAGTGGATTGACGGTGGGTGATGCCCTGCGCTTCTCTGCCTCTGGTTGGGTGTACACCTGCAACGATACCCAAAATTCGTGCATTATTCCCGATCCTCCCTATCGCCGGTCTGATACAGCAGCAGGCGTTTCACTCAAAGTGGGCATCGACACCAAAGGCGGCACCGATCCTAACGCAGCGAGTGTTAAATGGTCCAGCGTGGCGGCCCCTTACGATCAGTGGGTGGAAATGTCGATTACAGCGACCGCTGAAGCAGATGCGGTTACTGTTTTCATGTATGCTACCCAGACTGCCCCCCTGGCGATGAACAATGTCTACTGGGATCGCGCTGCCCTGGTACGTACCACCGCAGCCCCGGCAGTAGAGCCGACTGCGGCATTCGTTCCTTTTGTCGCCCCGCAGAGTGTCAAACCAGATGGAAGCATCATTCATGTAGTCCAGGCGGGAGACACGCTGTCCAGCATCGCTTACGCCTACACTGAATATGGCGTCACTAATGAGTCTATTGCCGCTCTCAATCCCCCGATGAAACCCAACACACGGGTTCTCCAATTGGGGCAAGAAGTCATTATTCTCCCGCCCGGCTCGGTTGATCCCGCCACAGGTAAGCTCAAACAACCCGGTGCAACCACCGCTGCTCAAAACCCAACACCGGAAACCGCTCCGGCAGGTTCTACCCCTATTCCTACACCCACCATCGACGCCGCTGAAGGCGGCACAACCGCTGAGCCTACCGCTACCCCCGCAGAAGGGAATCAAACCGCCGCTGAGGTGTCTTACGCCAGCGTGCGAGCGGGCTTCTTGACGAACGAGCGGGGATTGATGCTCTGGTTGGAAGACGTCGATCAGATCTATGTATTGATCAACGGCGGAACAGCTCAAGAAGGCAACTATTCAGCCTATCGTGATACCTGGCAAGAAGGAATGCCCGAAACTGATCCTGCGCTTCAAGCGCCTGCCGGTCTCTTCCAGCCTACCCAGAGTTTTGGGCAGGCGTGGCGCACTTATCCCGGCGTGAGAGATGCGCTCGGATGGGGAACGGCTGAGGCTGTCAATTTTACGGCCCTGATCGTGCGTTCGGGGAACAACATTGTTGTCAATGGGCCGGATAAGCGTGTCTATGAACTGTCTGAAAATGGAGCCTGGAAAGCAGTAGATTATTTCGCTCAGCCTTAGGACTGTCTCTGAGTTACTGTAGCAGGACAATTGACCACTAACGGGTATGGAGTTGGAGCCAATCCAATTCATGTATCCGTTAGTGGTGTTTTTTTCGTTTGTCAAAAAAACCAAATTACCCCCAAACACACCCGCACACAAATTATATTGATATAATCTATCTAAATTTCGTAAAATCTGGCGTGTAGATGTTTGATGCCCGGTGGAACGTTCCGGGCTAACCCTTACCTACCCTCAAACACCCCATTTAAGAGCGTGTAGACGATGGTTATAGTCGGAGAAGGGAAGTCGTTATCATGTTCGATACAGTAGAAAAAGTCAGTCGTGGCTTGGCGGAACAGTGTTATATCGCTACCGATGAAATCTCAACCGTGCTGTTTTTGGCCGAGAAATTGGGCAAACCACTACTCGCCGAAGGCCCTGCCGGCGTTGGTAAAACCGAGCTGGCAAAAGCCTGGGCATTAGCCTCGAATCGGGAGTTGGTTCGTTTGCAGTGTTATGAAGGACTCGACGAAAGCAAAGCACTGTACGAATGGGAATACGCCAAACAAATGCTGTATACCCAGCTCTTGCGCGACAAATTATCGGATGTGCTGTCCGACACCAAATCACTGTCAGAGGCCACAGATCGTCTGGCCAATGAAGAAGACGTTTTTTTCTCTGAACGTTTTCTGCTGCCGCGTCCGCTGCTGCGCGCCATCAACAACGACCGGCCTACTGTTTTGCTGATTGACGAAATTGATCGGGCCGATGCCGAATTTGAAGCCTTTCTGCTTGAAGTGCTGAGCGATTTCCAGGTAAGTATCCCCGAAATCGGGACTATTGTCGCCAAGCAGCGCCCAACCGTCTTTTTAACCAGCAATAATACTCGCGAACTAAGCGAGGCACTCAAACGCCGCTGCCTTTATCTCTACATTGACTATCCTGATGCAGAAGAAGAACTCCGCATCGTTCAACTCAAAGTACCCGAACTTGCTCCCCGGCTAGCACGTCAGGCGGTAGAACTGGTGCAATCGCTGCGTCAGATGGATCTCAGGAAAAATCCGAGTGTCAGCGAGACCCTGGATTGGGCGCGCGCCCTGGTGACGTTAAACACCAAGAATCTCGATGCGGCGGTTCTGGACAATACGCTCACCGTGCTGCTCAAGTACGAAACGGACGTAGAGCGCGCCCGCCGAATGCTGAAAAAACAGCAGGGAGATAACGGAAATGGAAGAACGTATCGCTAGATTTATCTCCGCCCTCCGTGCATCGGGGGTCAGAGTATCCGTTGCCGAAAGTCAAGACGCCTGGCGAGCGATTGAACATCTGGGGATCAAAAACCGTGAAGCATTCAGGCTCAGCCTGCGCGCTACACTGGTTAAAGATTTTGATTCGCTTCCAACCTTCGAAAAACTGTTTCCGCAGTATTTCGGCTCCTTTGCTCCACCGCTGATCGATCCTCAAACCGAATTGAGCGAAGAACAGCAGCAGATGTTACAACAAATGCTGCAAGAACTACTCGAAGATATGGCAAATGACCTGCAAAAGCTGCTGGACTGGCTGCTGAGTGGTCAAGGCCCCACGCAAGAAGAACTCAATGAACTGGCCGAACAAGCGGGCCTGGATCAGATGGATTCTACCTCGCCTTACCAGACTCAGCGCGCGGCCCGGCGGCTGCAAAATGCGCTTAACTGGCCGCAGCTTCAAGAACTGCTGGATCAGTTATGGGAAATGTTAGCCGAGCGTGGAATGGACCCTAACACCATCGAGCAGCTAAAACAGCAGGTCGCTGAAAATCAGGGGCGATTGCAGCAGCAGTTAGGGGAATTTGCAGGCCAACGGATCGAAGACAATCGGGTTGACCGGGCGCAGAAACAAAAACCGATACAAGACCTCATGCAGCGCTCGTTTGGCTCCCTGACCCCATCAGAAATGGAGGTCTTACGCGAACAAGTGCGGCGGCTGGCGGCGCGCCTTCGAACTCGTGCCGCACTGCGCCAGAAACGCGGCAAACAGGGGAAACTCGACCCTAAAACCACGATTCGCGCTAATTTGCGCTACAACGGTGTGCCTTTCGAAATGCACTTCAAACAACGGCGGCTAAAACCCAAGCTAGTAACAATCCTGGATGTCAGTACATCTATGCGCCCTGTTGCGGAGTTTTTTCTGCGAATGCTCTACGAGTTACAAGATCAGATTCAAAAAACGCGCAGCTTCGCCTTTATCGATCACCTGGAAGATGTGACAACCGATCTGGCAACAACCCACATCGATCGGGCGGTTCAGGTCGTATTGACCAAACTCCCGTCAGGTTATTACAACACCGA
>JACRBK010000422.1 GCA_016234525.1 Chloroflexota bacterium | reverse complement strand
GAGGATAACGCGCCAGATGATTTTGAAGCAGAACCATTAACTTGTCATTATTCATGATGTTGTCCTTCAGCTGCCCGAAGTTTTTGCGCTTCGGCCTTTTCGCGCAGTTTGAGCCGTTCGACCATCTCGTCACGGCCCGGCCATTCAGAGCGCATCAACCCATAATATAACGAATCTTGATACTGCCCCTGGCTGGTCAATATTTTCAGGCGGCTGGCGGCTTCGCGTCTAAAACCACATTTTTCGATCTGGCGCTGCGCCCGAAAGTTATCGCCGCGCGTGGTGAGAAATAACCGCCGCAGGTCCAGCCAATCGAACGCATACTGCACGACCAACAGCATACAGTCAGACCCATAGCCCCCGCTCCAATAGGCCGGATCACCGATTCCTGCGCCGACTTCGGCAGTCCGGTGATAGGGATCAATGTCGCGCAGCACGAATATACCAATCGGTTCGCCCGTTTTGGTCTGGACTCCGAAACGAGTCGCCCGCCCCGCTTCGACATCAGCCCGGCGCTGCTCACGCCGCTGCCGCTGGCTGGATTCGGTCGCCAAACCGTCTGCGCCCCACCATTCGCCCATCGGGCCGTTCATCCAACCGACTTCACGCGCCATAAAATCTTCGTCATACGCGACGAGATTCACTAATAATCCTGGTAACATAAGACTCCTTACGAGTGTCAGTTTTTGCAGACATCCATCATTTCGGACTGCGGATAATCGCCAGATGATTTTGAATCTGAATGACTAACTTATCATTATTCATGTGGTTGTCCTTCAGCAGCCCGAAGTAGTTGCGCCTCGGCCTTTTCGCGCAGTTTGAGCCGTTCGACCATCTCATCGCGGCCCGGCCACTCTTCGCGCAGCAGGCCGTAATATAAAAAGTCTCGATATTCCCCCTGGCTAGTCGAGATCTTCAAGCGCTGCGCGCCCTCACGTGTAAAACCACATTTTTCGATCTGGCGCTGCGCGCGAAAATTGTCGCCGCGCGTGGTTAACCACAGCCGCCGCAGGTCCAGCCAATCGAAGCCGTACTGCACGATCAGCAGCATCGCATCCGACCCATAGCCCCCGCTCCAATAGGCGGGATCACCGATCCCCGCGCCGACTTCGGCAGTCCGGTGATAGGGATCAATGTCGACTAACACGAATGTGCCAATGGGAAGACCGTCTTTGGTTTCGATGCCAAAGCACGACAGCCGCCCGGCTTCGCTGTTGGCGCGACGCTGTTCGCGCTGGGGTTGTTGGCTCGTTTCGGTAGCCAGACCATCCTGCCCCCACCATTCGCGCATCGGGCCTCTCAACCAACTAACCTCACGCTCGATAAAACGCTTATCAAATGCCACCAAATTAACCAGGATTCCCTGTAACATAAGACCTCTTTGAAAGAACCTGTCAGCCATCAGCAAGAACCATTTGCGTTGCTGCCCAAGAACACCCTCACCCCCTCCCCCCTCTCCAACTCGGTTGGAGAGGGGACCGCAGCCAGATGTTGTTTTTCGTAGGGGCGCCGCTTGCTGCGCCCAAGATTTACCCCTACCCCTGTGGGCTACTTAATCACCGTCAGCGGGATAGTCTGTTTTTGAGCGAGCAGACTCACACTCACCCGCGCCGCGATCGCTTTCGCCAGAGCATGGAACGCCAGCCCTGCCGGGGAATCGGGTGCATCCGCTACGACCGGATGACCGGAGTCACCGCCGATACGCACGTTCGCCATCAGCGGTACGCTGCCCAAAAACGGGACGCCGCGATCTTTCGCCAACGCTTCGCCGCCGCCCTCGCCAAACAGTTCGCCGGACATGTTTTCCGCTACGCCCAAAATCGGCACGTTCAACTTTTCGAACATCAACAGCCCGCGCCGCGCATCATCCACCGCGACGCTCTGCGGCTGGGTGACGATCACCGCGCCCGTCAGTGGGACCGACTGTGCCAGGCTGAGCTGCGCATCGCCTGTGCCGGGGGGCAGATCGACGATCATATAATCCAGGTTGCCCCAGGCCACATCGCTAAAAAACTGCCGGATCGCGCCGTGCAGCATCGGCCCACGCCAGATCACGGGCGTGTTAGGATCGGCCAGAAAGCCCATACTCATCACTTTGAGGCCGAACGCTTCAAACGGGATCAGTTTTTTCTCTGGGGTGATGCGCGGCTCGTCAAAACCCAGCCCGATCATCTTGGGGATATTCGGCCCCAAAATATCCGCATCCATCAAACCCACCGACGCGCCGCTTTGCGCCAAGGCAACCGCGAGATTAACCGATACGGTGCTTTTGCCGACGCCGCCCTTGCCGCTGGTGATAGCGATAATGCTGCGGATCGGCATTTCCAGGCGGCCAAAAATGCGCCCATCGGTAGGAACATTTGAGTCCCACTTGATGTCTACATTCTGGATGCCGCTCACCTGAGTCACAGCGTCTTTGGCCCGCTGGTAGATTACATCTTTTAAAGGACAGGCGGGCGTGGTCAACACCACGGTGAAGTGTGCCACGCCGTCCGGGGTGATGCTCACATCCCGCACCATCTTCAATGAGACAATATCGCGGTGCAGTTCTGGCTCGATGACTGTTCCCAAGGCGGCCATTACTGCGTCATGCAGTTTTTGGTTGTCCACTCACGACTCCTCGCTAACGTGTTAATTTAAACTCTTGAACAACGTCTTAAGATTATAACGCAAAACTCACCCGTCCCGACTTGATCAAAGACAGGTACAATCAACGTATATCAATCAACACCAGATAAATTGCACCCACGAAAGGAGCAGGCACACCTGGCCCGCTATGAAACATTCTCGACTGATTCTGTGTAGTCTAATCGCGCTGCTCTTTGCCCTGACCGCGTGCGGCGGGCAAACTCGCGAAGGTGTCACCCTGCAACCGGTGAAGGTTGAGCAGAGCAGCAGCACGACGATCATGGTTACCTCGACGCCAGAGCCGAAATTCAGCGGTTTATCGGGACGGCTGATCTACTTAAAAGGCACTCAATTTGAAAGCCTCGACCTGGCCAGCGGCCAAACCTTCACGTTTGAAAGCTCCGCCGCGCTCAGCCAACTGATCCTCAATTCAAACAAAACACACGGCGTTTTTGCTGGACAAAGCCGTTTTATGGTGATCAACCTGCTTGATAATACGGTTTTTGAAACACAAAACCTGGGGACCAACGCGGGCAATATGCGCGTGTCGCCGGATGGCAACTGGATCGGCGTCACCATTGGGCAGATTTCCGCTCGCATTTTGATGATCTCCCTGCCCGCTCTCGAACTGCACACGGTGACAGGCCGCAGCGGCGGCGAATATGATTGGTCCTGGACGACCGACTCGCGTATGGTGTGGTGGGATTATGCTGCCGAGGCCGAGCCAATGGTGTATGATCCTGCCAGCGGGGAATCTACCCCGGTAGGCAGCGAAGAAGTCAGCCTGACCGTCCCGTTTCCGCTTCAACTTTCGCCCGACGGGCAGCACATCGCCAGCGTGCGCGTCGCTTATGGCCCGCAGCCCGGCCAGGACGTTAACGCAGAGTCCTGTTTTGATTCCTACGTCGAGTTGTTTGACTCGACCTATACGACCAACAGCTTTAACACGCGCGGCGAAGTCATGTGGACCGAAGACGGGTTGGTTGCCTCGTCGCCGCAGTGGTTGAACAAAGATCAACTGATGTTCGTCAAAGTCGGGAACGGCTTCTGCGGCACCGTCGACGGGGAAGAAGTGCGCCAATTGATGCTGTTAGACATCACCGCCAGCGGCGCGCGCCCGCGTATTTTGGTCGAACATCTGGGTAACGGCGACGACGTCCAGGACCGGATGCAGCGTTACGGCAAACTTTACGGGCATCTCTATTCCCCCTCGCCGGACGGCAAGTATTTTGCCTGGATCAACGGCAGCATGGACGAGGGCATCACCGAGATCAATATCACCGAGATCAACACGGGCGAAACAGAGACTATCATGCATCTGGAATATGGCGACGCGCGTGACGCGGTCGACTTTATCGAGAACTATTTTATCCGGCAGGTGATCTGGCTCGAATGAAGTTGATTTGAAGCACAACCCAAATCATTCTCAAACGAACCTCGCACCCTACCCTGCTTTCGCCGCTGGTGGGCATGGGATACAATGAAGGCAAGTTCGTTTTCTACACCGAACTTTCTCGACATGACTCGAATTTTATTTGAGGTTGCTCGACGTGCCAGCTCGTGTTCCCAAGCCCACTGAGAATTTGATTCTGCTCCCGCCGGGGTTTGATCGTGTTGTGCTGCTGATCGCCGACTCCGAGCAGCGCCCCACGCGCAGCCTCGCCCAGTCGCTGCACAGCGGCGGTTATCACGTTGCCGTGACAGCCAGCGGTAGAGAAGCTCTGCAAATTATTCAGAATCAACATCCTGACCTGATCCTGATCGGGGAACACCTGCGTGACGGCGCCGGGATGGCGCTGTGCCAGCACCTCAAGGCAGAAGAAGGGCCGGAATTTTTGCCGGTGATCTATATGCCCAGCCGGGAACCCTCGCCGCCAGCCATCCCCCTGCCCGATTATGCGCCGGACGCGACTCTGTGCAAACCGATCACCCCCGCCGCGCTGCAAAACTGGCTGTGGACGCTGCTGCGCATCAAACAGCAGTTTGACCGGCGGTTGCAGCAGTACACGAGTGGGGCGCGTACCCTGGAAATGCTGAAATCGGACATTATCAGTAATGTCTCGCACGAACTCGGTACACCGCTGTTGCAAGTCAAATCAGCGGTGTCTTTGTTGGCAGAGGATATTATCGACAGCGGCGCGCGTGAACAACGCCTGATCGCTGACATGGCGACTCAGGCGATCTCTCGCCTGGAAAGCATCGTCAATAACATCCGGCAGTTGGCACGCACCCACAATATCGAATTGGGGCCAGTGTCGTGTTCTGAAGCGGCAGACCTCGCGATTCGCTCCTTAGAACGTATCATGACCACGCGGCGCATTCGTGACCGCATCGAAAAACGGATTCTGCCCGCTGTTCCGCCGATCATGGGTGACAAACGCGCCCTGGCGCATGTTTTACAACTGCTGCTCGACAATGCGCTCAAGTTCAGCCCGGTAGATAGTCAGGTACATATTTTGGCGGAGCAGATTTCGGACCGCGAAGTATGGGTCGCCGTGCGCGATTTTGGCATCGGAATCGCGCCGCAAGAACATGTCCGTATTTTCGAGGCGTTTTATCAGGTCAATGGCGGAGCCGCTCGCCCCTATGGGGGAACGGGAACGGGCTTAACCCTGGCGATGCTGCTGGCGCGTGGCATGAACTCAACCATCGTGTTAGAAAGCACGCCGGGCGAAGGCAGCACCTTCTCGCTGATCCTGCCCATCGCCCGGTTAGATGTCCCCTACTAAAACCGCTACATGGTCGGCGCTAATTTGCGCTGGAAAAACGACACCATCTGCATCAAAGCGTCCTGCGCGACTTCATCCTGGCGCAGTTGACCGTCTGTCAGCATAAAGCCGTGAGGCTCTCCGTAGTAAACTTTGAGTTCAAAGTATTTCCCGGCACCGGTCAGTTCCCCGGCATACTGGTAAATTTGAGCGATCGGACTCGGCTGGTCGGCAGTGCCGTGAATCATCAGCATCGGAACAGTAAGCTGATCGAGCACGCTCGCGGGCTGCACGTCGCCCCCGTAGGGGAATCCATACCAGGCGACCCCGGCCTTAAATAGTTCAATCTGCGGCAGGAACAGCATCGTATAGCGCCCTCCGGCGCAGAATCCGGTCAGGCCCACACGCTCAGGATCAACATCTTCGCGCGCGTTGAGCAGCGCCACGCTGTCTCGCAGCAGTTGATCGACGGTGGCATCGGGCGGGCTTTGCTCAAAAGTCTGCCAGCCTACCGCCAGCACAACAAATCCATGCGCTGCAAACTGATCGGTCATAGTCTTGTAACCTTCTTCAAGACCCCGGAACGAGTGAATCAACACCACGGCTGGAAAAGGTCCACCTTCGGTGGGAGCGGCAAGATAGGACACGTAGTCCTGCCCCTGGCTGGTGACGATCACCTCTGAGCTGGTCACAGCGACCTCTCCTGTCCCTTGCGCGAGTGCCGTCAACGGCAGCAGCAAACAGCATCCTAACAACAGTACGAGCATCTTTTTTGCCATCTTCTCATGCTCCTCTCACCTAAATTATTATAATAATTATGATATAATTTTTTAAAATCAAGCCATTTGCTCATTTTTTTCTAATCATTTGCCACTGCGGGGCAAAAGCCCCCCTCCCCTACCGATAG
>JACRBK010000421.1 GCA_016234525.1 Chloroflexota bacterium | reverse complement strand
TTATGACCGCCTGACCAACGAAAAATCGATTCCCAGCCTGCGCCATATCCCGATTGGATCGAATATCAAACCCGAACTGGCGCCGGATTATAACCGCACCGTGTGGCGCACAGCGTTAGGCTTTCAACCCGATGAAATTGTAGTGGGCTATTTCGGCTTTCTGAATGCCAGCAAAGGTATCGAAACGCTGCTGCAAGGCGCAAAAATCGCGCGCAGCAACGGGCTAAACATCAAACTTTTGATGATCGGTGGGCGAACTGGGTCCAGCGATCCGACGAATTATGTGTATGCCCAGGAAATTGATCAGATGATCGAAGACCTGAGTCTGCAAGAACACCTGCGCTGGACCGGGTTTGTCGATGGGCCGGAAGTCAGCGCACATCTGGCCGCGTGTGATCTGCTGGCGCTGCCCTACCGGGACGGCGTTTCGTTCCGGCGCGGGAGCCTGATGGCCGCATTGGCGCACGGCTGTACGATTATCACCACGCATCCCGAAGTGGATACGCCCGAATTGGTCGGGGATCAGCATGTGCGGCTGATCGCGCCGGATTCACCTACGAATCTGGCAGTGGCTATCGAAGACCTGGCGGATAACCCTGATCTGCGGCACGAGATGGGCGAGAATGCGCGTAAGTTAGCCGATCAGTTCGCCTGGGAGAAGATCGCTGCTCGCACGGCTGAATATTTTGAGGAGTTGTGCGGCGGAGCCTGAGAGAACTAAGCTTTTGGAGCATCCGATCCCCTTCATCTACGCATTTTTCTATCATCCGCCTCCCGTTTGAGAGGCGGATTTTTTGTGTCGATCAGGTATTGAACCTCACGGCGGCCTGTGGCCTTAGCGTGAAGCCAGGATCACGAACAGGTGATCCTGACCGGTATCAGCCCCCTCACCCGCCAGCGACGGATAGAATTCTACGCGCTCAAATCGCCGCAGCAGATTCCGGTAGGCATCATCAGTATAAGCCTGATGCATGGCAAGATAGTGAGTCATCGCCCCTGAAGCCGCGTCAAATACGTAGTAGTGCGACAGTGAGCGGTCATTATCGAACACCGATTCGCTCAGACAGAGGTAAGGCTGCGCAGAAAACAATCCGCTCGGCGCCGTGTGCCAGGTCGCTGGCTCCTCACCGATATGTTTGATAATGTCCTGGGTATGGACTTCCAGCAGCAGCTGCCCCCCTGGCTTGAGCGCATCATAGGCCCGATTGATAATAGAGGCGGCGGCATCAGGCGCAAAAGCATTGAGTTCGCCATAGACCATCATCGCCAGATCATAGCCGGTTCCCAGATCATGCGTGATAACATCGCCGAGGATAAACGTCCCGGTGTAATGCTGGCGTGCGTAGTCGATAGAGGCCGGGGAGATGTCGATTCCGGTCACGGTGTGCCCCAACCGGCTCAGGCGGTCGGCATAGAAACCGGGACCACACCCGAGGTCTAGCACAGTGGACGGCTTTTCACCTAACGCCTTATGATGAATCCAGGCCACATGCCGATCGATAATGGACATGCGGCGGCTGGCGGCGTCGTGATCTTGCGCCAGGTGCTCGCCCAGCATCCGCTGGCTGAAATCAGGATCGTGCCAGGGGATTTTTTGCCATTCTGTTGAAATACGAGAACGATTGATCAGTTGTTCGAACACGGTTGTACCTTCCTTATGGTGACTCAGGCAAACAAAAACCGCAGGACATGCGCCTGCGGTTGAACCGCGTGAACAATGAGGTTATGGATATTGGGGGTGGAACATGCAGGCGCATACCGGCAACTATCCAGACCTTTGGATAGGAATACCTGCCGGGGTATGTCTTCGCGCGCGGCGAAGCGCCTGCTAACTAAACATGGTGGCAGTATAACATGGGGTTTGTTGGGGATCAACCCCAACCCGGCAGGGCTTAAAGACACTGCCACAATTTTTTGTTACAATAAACACAGCAGGGGCGTCCACCTTGCCAGGAAACACGCCCCTGCTGTGTTTGTCTGTGGAGATGAGGACAGGCTCAAAAAACCTGCCCTTATCTCCGCTCCGCAGCGTTATTCAATGTCCCACTTGTTCAGACGTTCCAGCTTATCCAACGCATACGAACGCATCACATAAGGTTTGGTCAACTGCTGCACGGTGTAGTAGTAGATCGGCGCGATGGCGGCATCTTTATTGACCAGCAGGTATTCAGCCTGGGCATAGAGTTCACGCCGGGCGTCGTTGTCAAACATCACTGAAGCCTGATCCACCAGTGAATTGTATTCCTCGCTAGACCAGTTGGTGTTATTGTTGCTATCTGGCCCTACATAACGGAACACATCGGTGAGAAAACTGGCCGAATCGGGATAGTCCCAGCACCAGCCCTTACGGAAAATCGCTGGCGCGTCACGGCGCAGAGTCTCGTTATATACATTCGAGTCCTGCGACGCGATCTGCACTTCGATTCCCAGCCCGTCTTTCCACATCTGCTGGATCGCCTGGGCAATCGTCGCGTGGCGCGTGCTGGTGTTGTGCATCAAGATGATCTCTGGCATGGTTTCCAGCGTCAGCCCGGTTTCATCAAAATACGCTTGCAGTTCGGCTTTGGCCCCTTCAAGATCGCTGTAGATAGCAAAATCGGGATACTGCTCGGCGCTGGGCGCTGCCGCCATATCAGGCCGCAGGAAGAAGTTAGCCGGAACCTCGCCGCCGTTGGTGATGACGGTAATCACTTCACGGTCAATCGCCATAGAAAGCGCGCGGCGCATATGAACATTATCCGTCGGCGGTTTTAAGACGTTGAACCCATAATAATAGGTGCAAACGTCTGCCGCGATGCGCAGTTCGTCGGCACGTTCTACGCGCAGCCGGTCCAGGTCAGCGACAGGCACAAAACTGAGCCAATCCAGTTCGCCCGCTTCATACGCCGTCAGGGCTGCCGGTTCTTCCAGGTAAACCCAGTCGTGTTCGTCGATTTTCGCTTGCGGAATCGATTCGGTTCCCGGCCAGAAGGGGTTGCGGATGATGGCGATCTCGATGTCGTGCTCATAAACTTTCAGCGCATAGGGGCCATAGCTGGGGAAGTTGCCCAGTTCGGTCCAGGTGTCGCCAAATTCCTCAATCGCCCACTGCGGCTGCGGGCGCGCCATCCACAGCCCATAGATATAGGGGATATAACTGGCCGGTCGGGGCGAGGTGATCTGCACGGTGTAGTCATCCAGCGCTTCGATCCCCAACGGGACAGTTTCGCCCGCCAGCCGTTCGGAACCCCCCACCACCCAGGGAGCCAGCACCGAGGAATATTCAGAGCCAGTCGCCGGATCGAGCGTGCGATTGAAGCCATAGACCACATCGTGCGCTGTCACGACCCGCACATTACCTGCCTCGTCGGTCACCTGGACGACTTCGCCCTTCTCGGCGTCATATTTCACCCAAGGAACATCCTGCATCATCGTAAAGGTGAAGGTTTTATAATCGTCGGAGACCGTCCATTCAGTCGCCAGGGCGGGCTGAAGTTCTGCCGTCGTCTCATCGAACGTGGTGAGTCCGACATACATCATTCCGACCACCTGAATTTCATTGACCCAACGGGCCAACGCGGGATCGATGGTCAGATCACCGGGCAGGAACGCACTATATAACACCTTCGGCTCCTGTGCCGCCGTCAGATTGATGCTGGATACCACCAAGATGACGACCACCAGGGCCAATACCAACACCCTAAAACGTTTCAACATTTTTATAGATCCTCCTAATTGATCATTTACCAAACTGTATTTAGTTATACGGCTGACTCTAGGGTTTTGATCAGGGGAAGAATCAACGAGCGGGCCTGTTGACCCGCTCTGATTCTTGAGAAATTAGGAGTTTGACACTAGTCGCCGGTCACCGGAGCCGAAGCACCCATTTCAGCCACCGGTTCGGGAACCTGCTCACACTCTGGCTCAATGCAGCTTGCTTCACTGGGCAGCAGGACAAACGTCAGCAGCCCCGCGCCCAACATGATCAACGATGCGACAAACATGGCTTCTGTCATGCCGGAGACAAAGGCTTTATCGGCGGCCTCAATGATCGTCTGCGCCGCAGGTCCGCCGATTCGGGCGGCGACACCGTGTGCGCCCTGTATGCTGTTACTGACCGCGTCGTAAGCTTGCGGCGGGACTACCGTTTTTAGGCTGTCAATTTCGCGCAGATAGCGGTGATTCATCAGCGTTCCCAACACGGCGATCCCTAACGCGCCGCCCACCTGCCGGGTGGTATCGTTCATCGCGGAACCGACCCCGGCTTTGCGCACCGGAACGGACGCCATAATCGAGTTGGTCGCAGGACTCATGGCAGTTCCCATGCCCGCGCCCATGATCACCAGCCCCAACAAGATCGTCAGATACGATGCGCCAGCGGTAGAAAACTGTGACAGGTAGAACATGCCCGACGCAGCGATCATAAAGCCGATCCCGACGGTGAGTTTATTCCCCAGCCGGGCCGCGATCCGGGCCGAATTGCTGGCGGCGAACATGATCACCATCGACATGGGGAACATACGAATCCCCGATTCGAGCGCGCTGTATTTTTGTACCGACTGGAAATACTGGCTGAGGAAAAAAGTTGCCCCAAACATGCCGAACATCATCAGCGTCATGGCGAGATTCGCGCCCGTGAACGACATATTGCGAAACAGATACAACGGCAGCATCGCGTTCGAGGCCCGGTTTTCCCACCAGAAGAAGATCGTGAGCAGCACCGCTGCCGCCGCAAACGCTGCCAGCACATGCGCCGCGCCCCAGCCATCCGACCCGGCTTCGATGATGCCATAGACCAGCGCAAACAGGCCCGTAATCGACAGCAGCACGCCGGGGAAATCCGGTGAGGGCGCGTGTTCGTCTTTCGACTCAGACAGGTACAACTGGCCGCCGATCAACGACACGATCACCACGGGCAAATTGATAAAAAACACGGCGTTCCATTCGAAATGTTCGAGCAAAAAGCCGCCCAACAGCGGGCCGACGCCAAGGCCCAGACCGAAGATCGCCGCCCAAACGGCAATCGCCTGGGCGCGTTCTTTCGGGTCGCGGAACGAGGCGGTGATCAAGGACAGAGTCGCAGGCATGATCGTCGCGCCGCCAATGCCGAGCAGCGCCCGCGCCGCGATCAACATGCCGACCGAGGTCGATAGCGCCGCCATCAATGAAAAGACACCGAACCACGCGACGCCTAGCTGAAGGGCGCGCTTGCGTCCTAACCGATCCCCAATCGATCCCATCGTGAGCAGCATCGCGGCAAACACCAGGATGTACGAATCCACGATCCACTGCAATTCGCTGGCGCTGGCCCCCAGTTCACGCGAGATTGCAGGCAAGGCCACATTGAGAATCGTGTTATCGAGACTGATTACGAGTAACGACACGCAGACAAAAACTAACCCCAACCAGGGGTTACGGTTTCTCTGGCTCATTTGGTTCTCCTTGATTTTTGATAGAAATTGTTATGCCAGGCTGCGGAAATACGCTTCGATTTCGTTTAACCAGGCGGCGCGTTCTTCAGGTGCGATCAGATTGACCTGACAGATGTTAAACCAGCGGGTGCGCTGCACACCACAAAACTCCAGAATTCCTTTGCACAACACCGGCTCTACCGAGGTATAGATCGGTTTGGGCGCGCCCATGGTGGTGATCGCTGTGCCGCTGCGGATGTGTGTCAGCAGGGGCGAAGCATCAGCTTCGGCAAACGCCCACTGCGGCAGAAAAACCTTGTCGAAAAATCCCTTCAACAGGGCGGGCATGACTTCCCACCATACCGGGAAAATATAGACCAGGTGATCGGCCTGAGAGATGCGCCGCTGATATTCGATCACTTTGGGATCGAGCGGCGTCCCTTGCGAATAAACAGACAGTTCTTCAACCCGCATCACCGGATCAAAATCTTCGTGATGCAGGTCCAACACATCGACGGTATGGCCGCCGGACGTCAACGTCTTGACCACCAGTTCCAAAACAGTATGGTTAAAACTCTGCGACCAGGGATGGTCAATCGTGATCATCACATGCACAGCCCACCTCCCCTAAGTGGCTTCCAGACAGGCGCGCCGCCAAATCTTCGACAAACGCGCGGGTATCGAACGGGAACACCGACGCCATTTCCATATTGATCATCATCTGACCATAACCGAACATGACAAACGCCAATATCCAGGCCAATCGTTCTGCCTCGGCATCCGTTTCGACAAACGCGCGGATAAAGTCGGTGAGCGTCTGGCGGAACCGGGCCGAACGTTCGTAAATCGTCGCGCGCTCGTCGGCGTTGAGCGTAGGAAACTCCACGATCAGCCAGCGCAAGCGTGACACGTTGGGATACAACGCTTCTTCGATAATGCCGCTGCCGAAGCGTTCCACCAGATCATAGAGTGAGGTTGCCGCCTGACAACGAGAGGTCAGTGTATTCAGTGTGGGCATATAAGCTTCGACGACTGCCCCCAGCAGCGCGCGTTTGCCCTCTTTGAAATGGTAATAGAGCGCGGCCTCGGTGCAGCCAACCGCATCAGCGATCTGGCGCACGGAAGT
>JACRBK010000431.1 GCA_016234525.1 Chloroflexota bacterium | reverse complement strand
GGGTTCAGATGCACCCCATACGACGCCTCGACGCTGCCCGACTCGCGTTGCAGCCGGTAGCCGATGGCGATCTCGTCGCGCCCGCAGGCCGCCGCGATCACCGTGTAGAAGTTGACCGGCTGGCCCACCTGCACATACTCTTTCGCTGGTTTG
The DNA here is from genome assembly GCA_016234525.1 of Chloroflexota bacterium. Lineage (GTDB taxonomy): Bacteria > Chloroflexota > Anaerolineae > Aggregatilineales > Aggregatilineaceae > JACRBK01. The sequence continues at coordinate 8,564 of JACRBK010000431.1, read as the reverse complement.
AGGTACAACTCGGCCCCATCGGGATCAAACAGGTCCAGCAGCACATCCATCAGTTCGCGGTTCTCAGAGACCTGCGACAGCATCAGACTGATCAGCCGGTCGCTGACGATAAAATCATCAGCGCGCGTCACTTCGGCCAGTTCGCGGTTGCGCACGTCGAGCATCTCGCTCACAATCGAAAAACTACGCCCCATTTTTTCGCCAATATCGCGCAGGTGCAGCAGCGTTACCAGCGTGCTGGCATCAGCTTCTTGCGCGGGCAGATCGTCCATGTAACTCAGGGTGATGATATGGTCGTAGTCCTGCACATTCAGGCTGTCCAAGATGCGGCGGTTGGTCGTGCTGCCCGGTTGAAAAATCACACGCAGGTTTTTTAGATCGGTGCAGTCTGCCGCCAGCGTCGGTTCTACCTGGTCACTTTCGGCAACAATCATCACCTCGGAACCCGGCGCGACGTACAGATCAAGCTGGTTGATCATGGTCGTGCCGCGCTGGTTCCAGCCCAAGATCAGAGTACGCTCCGGCTGCGGCGAATGATCCACCGGGGCAGCGAAGGCGGCGCGGTTCGTGCGCTGGCGCAGATCAGCCTCGCTCAATCCGGAAAGCACAATCGTATCATCGTCCTCAGACACAGCGATGATTTTGTCCCCCCGGCGCAGTGTATAATCCAGCGCGGGTTTGAGCCAGACTTTGCCATCTTGCAAGCGTAAGCCGATCACTGCTGAAGACTCATAGGCGATCAGTGTCTCTTTAAACGTCTTGCCAATGAGCAGCGGTTCCTCGTGGAAATAAATCTCGTCTCCGCCAAAATCGAGCAGTTCCGTATAGGCCACCGACAATCCCGACTGGCGGCATGTCTGCACAGCGATGCGCGAGATCAGATCACTGACTGGCAAAAATACCGCTTCATCGCGCCCGACCAGCCGCGCTACTTCCAGGTTTTCAGTGTCGTGAATCTCGGCCACAATATGAAAAGGTTTACTGCGGGCGCGGGCCGGGCCGGTCAGCGCCAGAATACTCTTGATCACGTGCGCGTCAGGATTATCGCTCTCGTCCGACAGGATGATGATCGAACGGGCGGCGGTGGGATTGACGAGTTGCAAATCGGCCATATCAATTGGGCTGCCGGTGCGGCACACAATCCGCGTTTTGCCGGTACTCCCTACCCGGCTGCGAATCTCGTCCTCCATCATCACCTTGTCCTGCTCTGCCAAAATGACGATACAGGCGCGCGGGCGGTTGCCATTGGCGATCACCAACTCTGAGATCACCGAAAATACCTGCGGCGACCATCCGAGAATGACCGTGTGATCGTGTTCTACCACGAACGAACGCCCTTTACGCAGTTCTTCCACTTTGGAATTGATGGCGTTGGTCAACAGACCGATCAGAGTGCTGAGAATGAAGATACCAAACAGGGTAGAAACCGACATCAAGACCACAAAAAATATATTTTGGGTGGCGTCGCCCCCGATAGCCCCGGAGTCAACGGCGTGCATCAGGCTGAACCAAAACAGCTCTGGCAGGCTGCGCGATCCTTCTCCATCGGCGGCGGTCGTACTGCCCGTCAGAACGCCGATCAGGGCAATGATTAACAGCACAAGCAGAGTGGTCAGCAGCAGCCACCCCATAATAGCCCCCATCCCCTGGGCCATAGCATTGTCGAAGCGGTAACGAAGGCGATCACGGAAGGTAATCTTGCTCATGGTTATCCTGATAGGTTGAGGCTGCGCGTTGAATTCTTAGTGTGTTAATAATACCACTCATCATTATTTTTGCTAAGACAATCTGCTTGACAAGCCTGTCAGAGTTTGTTATGCTGTTCTTGAGAGCGCTCTCAATAGTAAGGTTTTGAACAGGCATCTTCTCTTATATTTCAGCTTCGTGCGTTTTCAGATAGAGAGCGCTCTCGTTTAACCGTATATTGTTTGAGAGCCTATTTATGACAAAACGAATAACGCTCGAAGGCGTCGCCCAACTCGCTGGCGTCTCGCGTGCCACCGTCTCACGGGTAATCAATGATCCCACTGCCGTCAAACCCGAACTACGCGCACGCGTCGAAAAAGTCATTGTCGAAACCGGCTACCAGCCCAACCTGGCCGCACGCTCCCTCGCTTCCAGCCGCTCGCATCTGATCGGGCTGATTATCCCCAGCCTGGTCCAATCCCTGTTCACCGATCCCTACTTCCCCAGCCTGATTCAGGGCATATCCCAGGCGTGTAACATGCACCACTATATCCTGTCACTGTTTTTGTTCCATTCTCTTGAGGAAGAAGGACAGGTATATCAACGTGCTTTGAATTCGGGGTTAGTGGACGGCCTGATCGTGACCGCCTCGATTATCAACAACCCCTACCTGCCCCGGCTGATCCAGCAGAAAATACCACTGGTCCAGATCGGACGCCCCTTTGAAAACGTGGAGCAGATCAGCTTTGTAGATGTCGATAACGTGTCTGGGGCTTACCGCGCGGCTCATCATTTGATTCGCCTGGGACGCAAGCGTATTGCGTTTATTGGGGGGACATTAAATACGACGGTGGGCATTGATCGTTATACCGGCTATTGCAGCGCCCTGCGCGAAAAAGGCCTGGTGGTGGATCAAAGCCTGACCATTTTCGCCGACTTCACCCGCGCCGATGGCTACGCCGCCATGCAGCAGATCATCCCTCACCACCCCGACGCTGTATTTGTGATCACTGATACAATGGCGGTGGGCGCGCTGCAAGCCCTCCACGAGGCCGGGCTGCGTGTCCCTGAAGATATTTCCGTCATCGGCTTTGATGACCTGACTCAAGCGGCGTCCTCTAATCCGCCGCTCACCACCGTGCGTCAGCCGGTGCGTTTGTTGGGCACGATGGCGGTCGATATGTTGATTGATATTCTCGAAACCGGGCTGCACCCCCCTCGCCATACGATTTTGCCCACTGAACTTATAATCCGCGCCAGTTGCGGAACAATGTAAACTTTTTTCGTTTGTATAATTTATAAGGAGAAACAAGAATGAAACATCGCGCTTTGATCTTGTTGGTTATCCTGCTGTTGTCGATCATTCCCATTCACCTCATGCAGACCGCCGCCCAGGAACCGCTCGCTCCTGACGGCGAACCAGGCCAGACCTATTTCGCCCCCTTCCCCGTCCCGATCACCCTGGACGGCGATCTGGCCGATTGGGGCGGCGTGCCGCGCGTGCTTCTGTCGGCGGAAGGCGATCCCGAAATCCGCTTCGCTGCCGCTGCCGACGAAACCACCCTCTATTTGATGGGTGATATTACCGACAGTACGATCATTTCGGGCCAGCATAATCAGGACTATTGGAACGAAGATTCGGTGGAATTTTATCTCAATGCCACCGGCGATTTTACGCTGAGCACCTATCTTCCCGGCGTGGCACAGATCACCGTCCCGGCGCTGAATAGGGATCTCACGTCTGAAGAAGCCGTCCTCGCCGGGGTGCAGGGAACAACGGCGAACGCTAAAGTCGCCGCGCTGCCCGCCGAAAAAGGCTGGACGCTCGAAATAGCCATCCCGCTCAAAAACGATGTCTGGGATATTACCCTGGCGCACGGCACAGCCATCGGTTTCCAGGTGCATCTCAACGGCGCCAGCGAAAGCAACCGTGATACCAAGCTGATCTGGTCTGTCTTCGACAAATCCGACCTGTCATACCAGAATCCCAGCCTGTTCGGGTTCTTGATCCTCTACGAAATCGGGCAAACCGAGATTCCCGCCCTGCCCGGAGCCGGTACAGAAGAAGCCACCCCTGTTCCGACGGTAGCTCCCTCGGCGCTGTACAAAAATCCAGACATGCCCACCGAAGCGCGCGTGATGGACCTGATGTCGCGTATGTCGCTCGAAGAAAAGATCGGGCAGATGACGCTGGTCGAAAAGAACAGCATTCGCGTCGATGATATTCAGGGGCAGTTTATCGGCGGCCTGCTCAGCGGTGGCGGCGGTTATCCGTCTGAGAATACAGCCGCAGCCTGGGCCGAAATGGTCGACGGCTATCAAGAACTCGCCCTCGGATCGCACCTGGGCATCCCGCTGATCTACGGTGTGGACGCGGTACACGGCCACAACAACCTCTACGGCGCCACCGTCTTCCCACACAATATCGGCCTCGGCGCGGCGGGTGATCCCGAACTGGTAAAAGAAGCCTGCCGTATCACCGCGCAGGAAATGATCGCCACCGGCATTTATTGGGACTACAGCCCCGTGCTCGCCGTTGTCCAGGATATTCGCTGGGGCCGCACCTACGAATCGTTCAGCGAGAACACCGAACTCGTGACGGCACTGTCCACCGCTTGCGTCCAGGGGCTGCAAGGCGAAGCGCTCAACGCGCCCGGCTCGGTGCTGGCGTCCATCAAACACTTTGTGGGAGACGGCGGCACGGCCTGGGGAAGCTCCACCACCGAAGCCTATATGCTCGACCAGGGTGTGACCGATGTAGACGAGGAAACCCTGCGGGCGACCCACCTCGCGCCCTATCTCTCGGCGGTGGACGCTGGCGCGCAGAACGTGATGGTGTCGTTCTCTAGCTGGGGCGGCATGAAGATGCACGCGCAGCAGTACTTGATCACCGAGGTTCTCAAAGGCGAACTCGGTTTTGAAGGTTTTGTGGTCTCCGACTGGGCCGGGGTCGACCAGATCGCCCCGCAAGATTATTATGCTTCCGTCGTGACCAGCATCAATGCAGGCATGGATATGGTGATGGTCCCCTATAACTATCCGCTGTTCATCGACGCCGTAAAACGCGCCGTGAACGATGGGGATATTCCTACCGAACGGATTGACGACGCCGTAAAACGTATCCTGACCGTCAAGTTTAATATGGGACTGTTCGAGCATCCCTACTCCGATGCTGCGCTGCTGGAGCAAGTCGGCTCGGCTGAACACCGCGCAGTTGCGCGCGAAGCCGTCGCGCAGACTCAGGTGCTGCTCAAGAATGAGCGTAACACGCTGCCCATTGATCCCAGTGAACCGCTGATCTTTGTCACCGGCGCGGCGGCGGATAATATCGGGATGCAGGCGGGCGGCTGGACGATTGAATGGCAGGGCGTGGTCGGAAACAAGCTGCCCGGCGCTTCGATTTTGGATGGCATCCGCGCGGCGGTTTCATCCAGCACAAGGGTTGAATATGACGCTTCGGGCCAGTTCGCCGATTTTGTTGACGGCAGTGGCAAACCCTACAAAGCCGCCATCGGGATCGCCGTCGTGGGCGAACTCCCCTATGCCGAAGGGCGCGGCGACAGCCTTAACCCTGCCCTCTACCCCGAAGAATTAGCCTCGATTGAGGCGCTGCGGGCGCGCTGCCACAAACTGGTGGTGGTCGTCGTCTCTGGTCGCCCGCTGATCGTCGCGGACCAGATCGGCTCATGGGATGCGCTGGTCGCGGCGTGGCTGCCCGGCTCCGAAGGGCAAGGCGTGGCGGATGCGCTGTTCGGCTACCGTCCATACACCGGCAAAACGGCCTTTAGCTGGCCCGCCTCGGCTGATCAACTGCCGCTGGCGGCCATGACCGAACCACTGTTCCCGTTTGGCGCTGGCCTGGAAACGACCGCGACTCAGGACACGCTGCCCGCGCTGGTCACCAATGATCCCAAAGCAGCCGAACCCGTCGCTGAAACGCCCGCCACCGATGCCCCTGCGGCAGCGGCTCCGGTAGTCGTGGGTGATATCGCCCCGCTGAGCCAGTTTGACATGGACGTCCTGCCCGAAGTCGTGCAGGATGAATATGCCAATAACCTGGGCTATGTCGCCTGGGGTGATACGGCAGGGAATGTAACCCTGGCGACTGCCGCTGCCGAAGGTGATCTCGCCGTACCCGAACAGGCCGATGGCAACCGTATCTTAGCGGTCAGTTATGATATTGCCTCGTGGGGCGGCTTCTCTGGCATCCCGACCGACGGCACAAACTGGACCCCCGGCGATTTTAGCGCTTTCGCGGGCATCCAGTTCTGGCTCTATGGCAACACTACGGGCGGTACGGTGCAGTTTGAACTGTTCGACAACCGGGCAGCAGGCAGCACAGGCGATACAGCGGAACGTTGGTTCTTCCGCATCACCGATGATTATGCCGGGTGGAAACTGATCACTATCCCGTTCTCCGACTTCCAGCGGCGCACCGACTGGCAGCCCACAGGCGCGCCGGATGATGGCCTGGGACTGACCGAAGTCTCCGGTTATGCCTTCGGGTTCCCTGGGGGCGTTGGAGCACAAACCGCCTATATTGACGAAGTCGCGCTGTTTATGGCAGCGGAATAAAAATCGAGCCGCACCCAAGATTTACCCCTATGCCCCTATCCCTTCTCCCCTTTCCCCGCTGCGCAGAGAAAGGGAGAGAAGGATCGGCTGCGATCCCCTCTCCATTGTATTTGGGGAGGGGTTGGGGTGAGGCTAAAAATCGGGCGCGGCGGTGGCCTGTTCCTACTGCCTATTCCCTGCCTATTCCTCTATTGTGCCGGTGACAATGGCTCCCCCCGCTTCGCTGGTCATCGTTATCGTGACCTTTCCGGCATCGAAAGTCAATTGAAGCTCCCATAGATTGTTGTTGCCGATCTCGTCGATACGCATGGTAAAAACGTCATTCGCTGTCCACTGCCCGGTACCGTTTGCCGCCAGGTCGAAGCGGCCCGGCGCACGCCGGGGTACACCATCCAGGCCCGCCGTCCACGAGAAATCGTCATCACCGGCCAGCAATCCGTCAGTGGTGAGATGCAGTACAGCTTCGTTGGTGGGGCTGAACGAGAGCGACACCGTTATCAGCCCAAATAGATTGGGGTCCAACCGGATCGTTTTACCCGATACGGCTTCGGCAAGAGGCGGCAGCAGGCCGACGGGCTGAGCTTCGAATTCGGGAGCAAGTGCCGCCGTGTCAAGTCCATCCTGTAGGGCCGCTTCGCCAGCCGGATTCGCTGCTAACGGCCCGTCGGATTTGATCGCTGGTAGAATGAGACCGTTGAGGATCATGCCAGGGTCTATCTCGCCGCTGCCTGTGATCACTACGATCAACGCCTCATTAGGAACAACCAGAATATACTGCCCACCGCGCCCTTCCGCCGCGTAATAACCGTCTGCTAACCACCAGAGATAACCATACCCCTGCTCGCCAGTGGCCCGGATGTTGGTCGTGGTGTCATTCACCCAGTTTTCGGGAAGCAGTTGCTCCCCCTCCCAATGGCCGTTGTTCAGGTAGAGATAACCAATCTTCGCCATATCATAGGGCGTCAGGCGCAGGTCGCCCCAACCGTGAACAAGACCTTGGGGATCACGCGGCCACCCTACCTCTTGTATCCCTAGAGGTTCAAACAAGTTTTGCATGGCAAAATCGAACGTCGACTGTCCAACAGCGGCCTGGACAATTCCCCCTAACAGATGGACGGCGGGGCTGCAATAATACCATCGGGTTCCTGCTTCCGTTTCCAGGGGCAACTCCTGCACATACTGAAACCAGTCCGCCGTTTGCATCATTTGTAACAGGGTCAGTGCAATTACTGAATCGATACAGGTGATTCCCGAACGCATTGTCAGCAGGTCTTCTAGCGTAATCGCGGCTTTATCGGCAGGCATCGGGACGATGTCGCCCACTGGCTGATCAACTCCCTGCAAGTATCCCTGATGGATGGCGATTCCGACCAGCGTCGCCATCACGCTCTTGGTCACAGAGGCCAGATCATGTGGCTCGCCGGGAGCCTAGGGATAAAAATAGGCGTCAGTCACAACATATCCATTTCGGATCACCAGCAGACTGTGGATGTTGGACGAGTCTTGTTCATACAGAATATTGATCGCCGCCGCCAGCACAGCCGAATCTATGCCCTGTTCTTCCGGCGATGAACTGCGCCAGCCTTCGGTCGGCCAATATTCCGGCGATTCCTGTGCCCCAGCGGGATTTACCAGCCATAGAATCAACAAGACAGCAAATGCCGTCTTCGCCATCAAAACTACCGTCCGTCGTCGTTCGTTTCGGGTTATCATCGCTGCTTCTCCTTGTTTTAACTTGTTTTAAATAGTCGTAGCGTTAGCAGAGAAGAAGAGTCTAGAGGACCTGTGAAGATGTTATAGCGAGATTATATCAGGATGAGAAAAGAGGCATGATTGGGGCGCAGCGCGGCGGTGAGCCTCACCTATTCCTCCCCTTTTCCCCGCTGCGCCCCTACTGGTCAGTCCGAGTAGCATTTGGAGATGTAGGGGCAGGGCTTGCCCTGCCCTGGGCGACGCAAGCATCGCCCCTACAAAATCAACGTGGACTAACCAGTAGGCGGTGAGGCCGCACTTGCTGATGGCTGACAGCCTTCTATGACTAAACCCGCTGCACTTCAGGCGCGGCGTGTTTCTGCGGCAATGGGAAAAGATCATCGATCTGCACCAACTGCCGCGTTTCGAGCGAGCGATTCGCCGCGATCCCGGTCAGGATCGACGCGGCCCCATCAATATGGGAGGCGGCGCGGTGAAAGGGGTCCGGCGGCGGCGTGAGCGAGAATAACTGCTCCAACAGCACCGGATCGGCTCCCCCATGTCCCCCTTCGGTGGCAGGAATTTCAACCTCGTAACCTGTGCCAAACATT
>JACRBK010000030.1 GCA_016234525.1 Chloroflexota bacterium | reverse complement strand
GGGTGCGGGCGTCCAACCGTGAATTCTTCTTCACCCAGATCGAGCGCGCAATGTGCTCGGCTGCGATTGGAGTCCGGCAGTTTGAACGCTGGTTTCAGCGGTCCGTTGGACCACACATCGCCTACTGCCGCGCTCCACAACCGCATGGTTTCTTCGCAGAGTGTCCCTCCGCTAAACAACCCGCGCAGATAGTGCTGACCGGGGCGCAGGTGGGCGGCAAGCTGTGCGGCTTGAATACGCAGAGCCTGTGTTTGAGAGTCAAGTTGGGCGTACAGGGCGGAAATATCATCTCCACGCACGAGGGCTGCGGCGGTCAGGGCGGCTTCTTGCAGCGTGTACGTGAGGTGGATGTGTGGCGCAGGCGCAGCAGGCAGATCGTTTGCCCCCATGAAGATCACGACGGCTGGTTTTGCGCTGGCCGCGAGTCGATCCAACATCCGCGCGCTCACCGTGGGGGAGGGGAGTTTGGAAATTGCTACCAGCACCTTCGTTGCGGGATCGGCCTGTAACGCTTCGGTGGCATGGAGCATCATTAGCCCGCCCACAGCGTCGGATAGGTCGCGCCCGCCGACGCCAATTCCCTGTGTGATTCCTACCCCTTGCCGTGCCAACAGCGTGCTGACCTCTTGCAGCCCGGTTCCAGCGGCAGAGATGATGCCTACCGGCCCAGGCGGTACGACGTTGGCAAAACCCAGCGCCGCCCCGTTGATGATCGCTGTGCCTGCGCCCGGCCCCATCAGCAGCAGGCCATGTTCGACCGCATACTGCTTCAGCGCGATTTCGTCCGCTAGTGATACATTATCACTGAAAAGCAGCACATGCAGCCCCTGACGGAGCGCGGTCCAGGCTTCAGCAGCGGCGTATGCGCCCGCAACCGAGATCACCACCAGATTCGCATCAGATAGGGCGCGGGCGGCGCTGCGTAATGTGCGGGGTCGGTGTGCAGAACCGCTCGCAGAAGCAGGCCGCTTGGTCAGCAGTTTTTCGGCAGTGACCATGGCGTGATCCAGGGCGGTTTCATCGCCCATGACCATCACGATCAGATCGGTGGGGCTGGCGTCTTGCGCAGCGCGAGAAAGGGGGCAGACGTGCTCCAACAATCCTTTGTTGGCTTGGGTACCCATCACGAGCGCGGCATCCTCAATGCCGTGCAGCGCGCGGATGTCGCGGGCGATGTTCATGAGCGCAACAGAATCGACATATTGGCTGGCTTTGATTAAGTATCGCACACTCACAAGCGGCTCCCTTGATCCAGACAATTTTTAATAGGCTGCTGCCCCTACTCGCCAGTTTCGGCAAAGTGGGAATCACTATAATAGTACAATTTAGATTCTCATGCTGCACTGCACAGGCGATGTGGTGCGATTCAGGCTAGACTTAGTATGTTGTAGCATGATTTGGAAAAGGATGAATGAACAATGCCTACGATTGATTTGCCCGGCCAACCGGCGGTCTTTTATCTGGAGTATAAGGCCGACTCTACTTCGTATCCGCCGCTGGTGCTGGTACATGGGGCGGGGGGCTCACGGCATGACTGGCCGGTGAGCTTACAACAACTGCCCGATGCGCACGTCCTGACGCTGGACCTGCCGGGGCATGGCGAGTCGGCGGGGCCGGGTCGCCGTGATACCCTGGACTATGCGCGGATCGTAGGCGATTTGCTCGGTACGCTGAACCTCGCCCGCGCGATCATCGCCGGACACAGCATGGGCGGCGCGATTGCCCAACAAATGGCGCACCACATGCCGGAGCATACCGCCGGGTTGATCCTGGTGGGAACGGGCAGTAAACTCCCGGTCGAGCCAACACTCACCCGGCGGATCATTGAGGAACACGAGGCCGCGGTAGACTGGCTCACGGCATGGTCATGGGCGGCGGACGTACCCGTCACGCTGAAGGACGCCGGTCGCCAACGCCTGCGAGCGGTTGCGCCAGAGATCTTGCAGGGTGATTACATCGCGTGTCAGGCGTTTGACGGGCGTTCGCAACTTGAGCAAATCAGTGTGCCGGTGTTGGTCTTAGGCTCAGACGCGGATCGTATGATGCCGCTCAAATTTAGCGTCACCCTGGCGGAACGTATTCCCAACGCGCGGCTGGTGGAAATCCATGGCGCGGGACACAACTTCCCATTAGAGCGCGGCGGCGAGGTGATAGGCGCGATTCGGGAGTGGTTGGACGCTGGAAAGTGGGAACTTTAAACCACTGCCATCTGTTGTGGGGAGACAGAAACAAATACCGGCAAGCGCTTGATCTGTTATTCCACACCCGGAAAAGCGAGCTGCCTGTCTTGTTTTTGGCAAATGACAGATACTACCCCCCACAGTAGGCCAAAACTGGATAGTATTATATATTCTAAGTAACCAATTGAGGGATCGAGTTTTCGAGAGCGATCCTTCGGCTGTCCTGACCCGCCAACCCGATCCACCTACCGCCGGGGTTGCGCCATAAGGAGGCCCCATGAGCGACCGGCCACAGCCGCTTCATATCCGTATTTTTATATCCTCACCCGGCGATGTGACTGACGAGCGCAGTATCGCGCTGCAAGTCCTGGAACGCATCCAATATGACCCGCTGCTGCGCGGGCAGATCACAGTGGAAGCGGTCGCGTGGGACAAGCCAGGGGCCGATACCCCCATGCTGGCGACGATGACGCCCCAAGAAGCGATCAACCTGGGGTTACCTACTCCCGCCGTGTGTGACATAGTTGTGGTGATCTTCTGGTCGCGCATGGGCACACCCCTGCCAGACGATTACACCCGGCCTGACGGCAGCCGTTATCTCTCCGGCACGGCATGGGAATACGAGAATGCAGTGCAGGCGTCCAGGGAAAACAACAGGCCGTTGGTGGTGGTTTACCGGCGGATGCAAGACGTAAATTTTAACCCCAGGGATCCCCAGTTTGCCCGGAAACTCGAACAATGGGAGCGGGTAGAAGCTTTTTTCGCCGGGTTCGTCAACCCGGATGGCTCGATCCGCCAGGGATATAACCCATATCAGACCCCTGACGATTTTCGTGAGAAATTTGAGACACATCTCAAGAGCCTGATCAAACGGCTGCTGGACGAGACGCCGCCCGCAGGCGCGGTGGCGAAACGGGAAGCCGCCCAATTGTGGAAAGGCTCGCCGTTCCCTGGTTTGCGGGCATTTACCTCGGCGGACGCACCGATCTTCTTCGGGCGCGGGGCAGAGACGGATGCACTTCTCCAGCGGTTAAGCGATCCAGCGTGCCGGTTAGTGGCGGTTGTCGGAGCATCGGGATCGGGCAAGTCGTCGTTAGTGGGCGCGGGCCTGATCCCCCGGTTGGCGGCTAACGCCATCGAGGGCAGCCGTGACTGGACGACGATCCGTTTTACACCGGGCGAACTGGCGAGCGGTGATCCATTCGAGGCGCTGGCAGTGGCGTTGGCGCGCGATCTGCCCGGCCTGCGCGGCACGCCTGCCCGTGACCTGACCCACCGGCTTCACGAGCAGGCGGAGTCATTGGGAGAAATAGCTCAAAAAGGGCTATCGGAACGCCCATTGTGGGCGGAACTGGTGTTGTTCATCGACCAGTTC
>JACRBK010000427.1 GCA_016234525.1 Chloroflexota bacterium | reverse complement strand
GAGCATGGACGCGGTCCAGGCGCAGGGATTACAGATCGCCGATTTTGTGGATACGAGCGGCAACCCGCCTGCCAGCAAAGTCTACCGTGCGGCCCGGATCATCCTCAGCCAACCGGGGATTGATGGTTATTACGCGGGCGGCAGTGGGGTTGCCAGCCAGGAGCAATATCATTCGGCGCGCGCGCTGGTCAAAGCGTTTTTAGAAGCGCCGCTGACCGTCCCGGCGGTAATCCGTTTGGGCGGGAATGGTGAAGAACTGGCGATTGCCATCCTCGAACGGGCGCGCGATCATTTCCTCGCCCCAGTGGAGGCTTACGGCAAAGACGACAGCCCAACTTTCTGCGCGGCCCGAATGCGAGCGTTGATCGACAGTTATCAGCCGTCCGATCAGCCAGCAGCCCCCTATCCAGCGGGTGTGCCTAACGAGCCGTATAACTTCGAGACGGTATCCGGCGGCACAGTCACGCTTGATCATACACGCTGCCGAGAGTGTACGCATCAAGTCTGTGTTGAACGCTGCGTGCCGCAGATTTTATCGATGACTGGTGGCGTGCCAGTCTTGAATATCAGCCGGGAAGAAGCGCAGCGCGGCGGGTGTATCGAATGCCTTGCCTGTGAGGTCGAATGTTATTTTGAGGGAAATCGCGGTGGTTATGTGCATTTGCCGATCGCGGGTTTAGATGCTTATCGTGCAGCGCACCCAGAGGAGGCCGCCGGTGGCAATCTTGATTGATCCGACTCAGCGTGTGCTGGTGCAGGGAATCACCGGGCGCGAAGGCATCACGCGCGCGCGGCTGATGAAAGCCTATGGGACTCAGGTTGTCGCCGGGGTGACGCCCGGCAAGGGCGGTCAGACCATTGAAGGCGTGCCGGTTTTTGATACGGTAGGCGAAGCCTGGGAACAGGCTGGCCCGCTGGATGCCAGCGTTTTATTTATCCCCGCCCCGCTAGTAAAAAGCGCCGCGCTAGAAGCCCTCGCCGCCGGAATCAAACTGCTGGTGATCGTGCCGGATCGTGTCCCCGTTTATGACGTGCTGGAAATCGCCGACGCCGCGCAGCGCGCCGGGGCGCAGTTTGTCGGGCCGAATACGCTCGGCGTACTCAGCCCGGATAAAGGTGTGTTAGGCATGATCGGCGGGAGCGCTACCAGCGCGCGCGAATGGTTTTTCCCTGGCCCGGTGGGTGTGACCAGCCGCAGCGGGGGTATCACGGCGAGCATTGCATATTATCTCGCGCGGGAAGGCATCGGAACTTCGACCCTGGTACACGTCGGCGGTGATCCGATTGTTGGCCTGCCGCACCCGTCCGTCATGCGCCTTTTTGAGCGCGATTCTCAAACCCAGGCCATCGTCATGTTTGGCGAAATCGGCACCTCACAAGAAGAACAGGTCGCCGATCTGATCGCCGCCGGAGAACTAACTAAACCGGTGATCGCGTATATTGGAGGTAAGGGAGCCAAACAGGGGACACGCTTCAGTCATGCGGGCGCGATCATCGAAGGCGGCCGGGGGACACAAGAGGGCAAAGTGGCCCGGCTGCGCGAGGTAGGTGCGACGGTGGTCGAGTCATTTGACGATATTCCGCAGGTAACGCAGGACGTTTTGAGCCAATTGGGTATAAAGGGAGCGCACCATGAGCGATAACGATCTGCACTGGACGAGCGCGATCACGCAGATCAAACCGAATGAAGTACGGCTGCGTGGTTATCGGATCGATGAATTGATGGGCCAAGTCACATTTGCGCAGGCGATCTTTTTGGCGCTGGTGGGCCACCTTCCGACCCCCGAAGTCGGGCGGCTGTTGGATGCAATGTTGGTCGCGTCCATCGATCATGGGGTGACTCCGCCTTCGACGCTGGCCGCGCGCACCGCCGCCAGCACCGGCGCACCCCTTAACGCGGCACTGGCAGTAGGTATTTTGAGCATTAACCGGCATCACGGCGGCGCGATTGAAGATGCTCTGCGGATTATCCAGCAGGTGGCCGCACGGATCGAAACTGACGCGATCCCGGTTTCCCAGGCGGCAGATGATCTTGTGGCGACTTATCGCACTGAAGGAAAACGGCTGCCAGGATTAGGTCACCGGCTGCACACCAACGATCCACGCACGATCCGTTTGTTTGCGTTAGCCGAAGAAGCCCAATTGAATGGCTCAGGTGTGAAGATCATTCAGGCGTTGTCCGACAGTCTCGCGCAGCAGACGCAGCGCCGTTTGCCGGTAAATGTGGATGGCGCGCTGGCCGCGCTGTTGTTTGATCTGGGGATCGCGCCCGAACTGGCGAACGCCTTTTTTATGATGGCGCGCCTGCCGGGACTGGTCGCGCATATCCACGAGGAGCAGACGCGCGAGCGCCCGGTACGCCCGATCCACCCAACCGATCACGATTATGATGGACCTGAGAATACCTCGATTGGGGGTTAGCTGACGGCCAGTTTTCTTGACATAAAAATAAAGTATGGTTATCATCTTAACGTTTAGAGAGCGCTCTCAAATCCTGTGTAGGTGTATGATACTTAATAACCAAAACGGGTCTCTTAGGTGAAAAATTGAGCGTGTTTTTTTAATCTACTTAGAGAGCGCTCTCAGACATCCATTAAACTGTTTTTAAAGGGGGAGTAGTGACAAACTTACAAAAACCTATCCAGAACTGGCGGTTTGTGGATGACACCGGCACTTTTGTGTTGGAGAATCCCCAGCAGACCAGCTATCTGTATTTTCCATTGGTCAATGAGGCCGGGCTGATGTCATGCATCACGCCGCTGCTGCATGGCGACATTAAAACCGGACAGAATTCGTTTCTGATGTCGCCGGTTTCGGTTGAGGATCTGCACAATACCCACTCCGTCCGCAATTTCTGGGTATCTGTCCCCGGCAAGGGAGTCTGGTCCGCAGCGGGAGACTCCGCCGCACAGCGGGCGCAAACATTTGAGACTGATCCTTCCGAACGTGTCAGCCTGGAAGCGGGCTTCCTCTGGCACAAGGTCACGCGTGAAAACGATCAACTCGGACTCCGTACCGAAATTACCAACTTTGTCCCGGCGGGTGCCGATCAGGTTGAATTGATGAGAGTCACCCTGATCAACACCGGCGATCAGCCGGTTCATCTCGTGCCAACCGCTGCCATTCCGATCTACGGGCGCTCTGCCGATAACCTGCGCGATCACCGTCACGTTACCTCACTTTTGCACCGGATTCGCACGCATACCGGGGGGGTATTGGTCTGTCCGACCCTGTCGTTTGATGAGCGCGGCCATACCATCAACCAGATCACCTATGCGGTGTTGGGCGCAGAGGCGGACGGCACGCCGCCGGTCGAGTTTTTCCCGGTTATGCAAGACTTTGTCGGCGAGGGCGGTACATTGGACTGGCCCGAGGCCGTTGTTCAGCCGGGACTCCGGGGCTGCTCAGCCGGACAGTCTTTCGATGGTTACGAAGCGGTCGGCGCGCTGCGTTTCAAAGAGATTACTTTGCTCCCCGGTGACAGCCGGCAGTATGTCTTGATCCTGGCAATCCTGCCGAAAAATGGCAGCACCGATGAGCTTCTGGCTGCTTACGGAACCGCCGCGCAGTTCGATGCCGCGCTGGCGGACTGCCGTTCTCGGTGGCAAACCAAAGCGAACGTGCTCACCTTTCGCAGTGCCGACAGCACCTTCGATAACTGGATGCGCTGGGTGGTGATCCAGCCAGTACTGCGCCGCCTGTACGGGAATTCGTTTCTGCCCTATCACGACTATGGGCGCGGCGGGCGCGGTTGGCGCGACCTGTGGCAAGACTGCCTCGCGCTGCTGCTCACCGAACCCGATGAAGTGCCTTATCTGCTGTATAGCAGCTTCGCGGGCGTGCGCATCGATGGCAGCAACGCAACGATTATCGGTTCCGGGCCGGGGGAATTTCTCGCGGATCGGAATAACATTCCGCGTGTCTGGATGGATCACGGCGCATGGCCCTTTTTGACCACCCGCCTGTATATTGATCAAAGCGGCGATCTGGCGTTTTTGCTCAAGGAACAAACTTACTTTAAAGACTCCCATATCAGCCGCGCGCAGGCTCAAGATGAACAGTGGACTCCCGAACAGGGGATGCTCCTGCTCACACCCGCAGGCGAACCCTATCGTGGCAGTGTGCTTGAGCATCTGCTGGTTCAGCATCTCACGGCGTTTTTTCACGTAGGCGAACACAATATCATTCGGCTGGAAGGCGCGGACTGGAACGATGGGATGGACATGGCTCGCCAACGCGGCGAAAGTGTGGCCTTCACCGCCCTCTATGCCAGCAATTTGCGCGATCTGAGCGTGCTAGTTCGTGAATTAGCGTCGCTAGGTATATCACAGGTTACCATTGCGGCTGAACTTCTGACTCTGCTGGATACCCTGAACACGCCAGTTAACTATGATGATGCCGCAGCCAAACGACAGCGGCTCGCGGCCTATTTTGCTCAATGTCAGCACACCCTGACCGGTGAAAAATCCGCCGTCACGCTGTCCGATCTGGCGCATGATCTCGCCACTAAAGCGGACTGGTTGTACGCTCATTTGGGGCATCAGGAGTGGATTCAAGACCGCGCGGGCTTCGGCTGGTTCAACGGTTATTACGACAACGGTGGGCACCGTGTCGAAGGTGATCATTCTGACGGCGTTCGTATGACCCTGACGGGCCAGGTTTTTACCTTGATGGGGGGAATCGCCACCAACGAACAGGTCCGCGAAATCGTTCGCGCCGCGGACCGCTATCTGCTGGAACCGGCGATGGGTGGTTATCGCTTGAATACTCATTTTGGCGATATACAGCTTAACCTGGGGCGGTGTTTTGGTTTTGCCTTTGGTGACAAAGAAAACGGCGCGATGTTCAGCCATATGGCCGTGATGTATGCGAATGCGCTGTACCAGCGCGGACTGGTTCCTGAAGGCTATAAAGTTCTCAAAGATATCACCGACCACTGCCAAAACTTCGCCACCAGCCGTATCTATCCTGGTATACCGGAATATATCAACGCCAGGGGCCGGGGCATGTACCCTTTTCTCACCGGGTCCGCGAGCTGGCTGTTGCTGACGCTGGTCACCCAGGTTTTTGGCGTCAGGGGCCAGCAGGGACACTTAGTCATCGAACCCAAATTGGTACCGGAGCAGTTTGACGAGGCGGATACGGCTCAGATCCTTACGCTCTTTGCAGGCAAGCGCCTTGAAGTGACATTCCATAACCCGGCCCGGTTAAATTGTGGCGAATACCGGGTAAACCATATCACCCTGGACGGCACAGAAGTAGCTTTTGATCGAGTGGATAACGCCGTGATCATTGGGCGTGATCTTATAGAATCTCGGCGGGACCAGCAGCCCCGTTTGCGCGTAGAACTTGGACCATCCATCTGAAACCGGAGAAAACAATGACGATGAGTGACAGTTTGTTGGAAGTTCAGTCCTATGCGGGCGAAGGTTACCAGCCCCTCATTGATTTTGGCGCGTGGCGCGTGGCGGTGCTGCGTTATCATGCTGAACTGCTGCCCGAAAACATTAGCGAGATGCAGCGGCACGATGAAACCGACGAAGTGTTTGTACTGCTGGCAGGACGCTGTATGTTATTTTTGGGCGAAGGCGCAGACCAGGTTACAGATGTTCTCGCCGTCGATATGGAGCCGCTGAAGCTCTACAATGTCAAGCGCGGCGCATGGCACAGCCATACCCTGAGCCACGATGCGACCGTGTTGATTGTCGAAAACCAGGACACCGTCCTGGAGAATTCGCCGAAAACAGTCTTAAGCCTTGATCAGCGAAAGAAATTGCGCGCGCTGGCCGGGGATTCGTGGTGATACTTCCCGCCTGAATCCCTGCTGATCTCGATGCGAGAAGCGGCACAATTGAGCTAATTTTGTTATACTCTACGATCCTTATTGATAACCAAAGGATTGTATTGTATGACTGCTGACTATTTTCCTCCCCTGACTGATGAACTTCGCCGCCAGTTGATTGATGCGGCTGCCGAAGCGCGGCAGCGGGCGTATGTCCCGTATTCGTTGTATCCCGTAGGCGCGGCGATCCTCACAGCGTCCGGCAAAATATTCACCGGCTGCAACATTGAGATCGCTTCGTTTGGCGCGACAGTATGCGGCGAACGCACGGCTGCCTTTAAGGCGGTCAGCGAGGGCGAGCGCGAATTTCGCGCGGTGGCGGTTGTGACGAGTAATGGGGTTGCGCCCTGCGGTATCTGCCGCCAGGTCTTGACGGAGTTCGGCCCTCACATGAGCGTGATCATGGCGAACAGTGACGGCAAAATTAGCTGGGAAGGTCCGCTGTCGGTGCTGCTGCCCTTCTGTTTTGATCCGCAGCAGTTGGCCGAGGGGCAGGAAGCGTGTAAACCCTGATCATGCCAGGACGCGAGCGTAATTTCCGCACCGATGCGGTGATCTTGCGGCGGCAGGATTTTGGCGAGGCAGATCGGCTGCTGCTTTTGTTGACCCCGGAACATGGCAAATTTCGCGCCATCTCAAAAGGGGCGCGCAAACCCGTAGCGCGTCAAACCGGGCATGTCGAATTGTTCGCCCTGGTCGATATGCTGATCGCGCGCGGACGGGAACTGCACATTGTTTCGCAGGCGGAAACCAAAGAGCCTTTTCTAGCGCTGCATGAGGATTTGGTGCGGGCAGCTTACGCGAACTACGTGGTCGAACTGCTGGATCGTTTTATGGCCGAACAGAATACAGGCCGCGCCGAATTTAATCTGCTGGTCCATACGCTGGAACGCCT
>JACRBK010000418.1 GCA_016234525.1 Chloroflexota bacterium | reverse complement strand
TGAGGTCGCTTTTGACTTCTCCCCTCAACATAACCAGATTATTTTCTCAAAGTACATTGCCCTGCCCTGGGCGAGGCAAGCCTCGCCCCTACAAAATCAACGTGGACTGACCAGCAGGGGGTGAAGCCGTTTTAAAGTTGGCAGGGAAGAACCCCGCGTCCCCCTCTGCTGTCGGCCCGCGAAATATGTGCTATACTACGCAGCACGATAACCTGTCATCTTGTATTATTCGTTGTGTGAGGGAATTTCTGTGAGACACTTCCTGGATACCGCCGACTGGTCAAGCGCTGAACTTTTGGACTTGCTGAAAGATGCAGTCGCCCTAAAAAAAGAGTTCAAAAACTTCGGCAACACCCCGCTGCTCAAGGGCAAGTCATTGGCGATGGTCTTTCAAAAACCGTCGCTGCGAACCCGCGTAAGTTTTGAAATGGCGATGCAGCATGTGGGCGGTTATGCTTTTTATCTGAGTCCGCAGGAGATCGGGTTAGGCAAACGCGAGAGCATCGCGGATATTGCCCGCGTGTTGGGCGGTTATGTCGACGGCGTGATGGCCCGCACGTTTGATCACCAGCATGTGATCGATCTGGCGAAGTGGAGTCCGGTTCCGATCATCAACGGCCTGACCGATTATAACCACCCCTGCCAGGCCATGGCGGATTTCCTCACCATCTATGAAGAATTTGGCAAACTCGAAGGGCTGCATCTTGCTTATGTGGGTGACAGTAACAACGTTGCCACCAGCCTGTTGATCGGCGCGGCCCAGTTCAATATGAAAATGACCGTCGGCAGCCCGACAGGCTATCAGGTTAAACAATCGGTGGTCGATACCGCCCGCAAGATCAACCCGAAGCTGGAATTTAACGTCACGGATGATCCAGCCGCCGCCGTCAAGGGGGTCGATGTGATCTATACCGATACGTGGACCAGCATGGGCCAGGAAGAAGAAGCCGAACAGCGCCGTAAAGTCTTCCCGCCCTTCCAGGTCAACGCAAAACTGTTGGGTCAGGCCGCAAAACACGCAATTGTGATGCACTGCCTGCCCGCGCATCGCGGCGAAGAGATCACCGACGATGTGGCTGATGGGCCGCAGTCGCGGTTGTTCCCGCAGGCAGAGAACCGTCTGCACGCGCAGAAGGCGATCTTGGTGAAGTTGCTGCAATAAAAAACAGACTCACCCTTTCTCTGCGCAGCAGGGGTAAAATCGGGCAGGATAAACCCTGCCCCACCGAAATCTTATCTAGTTTTTGCTGAAAGCTAACGGCTGATTGCTTAACGGGGAACGGGTATGACCGGGAATCGCCAGATTTATGACCAAGCGATGAATATGGGCCACAGCGCCGCCTGGGACCAGGAGTGGGACAAGGCGATTGCCGCTTATGCCCGCGCTGTCCAAGAAATGCCCGAAGACCCGGCAGCGCATAACAGCCTGGGGCTGGTCTTGCTTCAGGCACGCCGCCTGGAGGATGCGCTGAAGGTCTATACCCGCGCACACCAACTGGCTCCGGATGATCCGCTGCCGCTGGAAAAAAGCGCCGATGTGTTGGAACGCCTGGGCCGTCTTAAAGAAGCCGCGCAGCAGTATGTCAATGTGGCCGAAGTTTATCTGGCGCAGCGTGACCTGGAAAAAGCGATTGGCAACTGGGAACGCGCCACTCGCCTGACATCGGGCCTGGTGCAGATTCACCAGCGGCTCGCTTTGGCCTATGAACGCACCGGGCAGCGCAAGAGCGCCATCCGCGAATATCTGACGCTGGCGTTCAACTTTCAGCGCGCCAACCGCACCGATATTGCCGTTCAAGCGGTCGAGCGGGCGCTGCGCCTGGAACCGAACAACCCGCAAGCGTTGAACACCATGCAAGCGGTCCAGTCAGGCGCGTTGATCTCGCCGGACGTATTCGCCGACAACGCCGAGGCGGATTCATCAGCGGAACCTTCGCGCAACAAAGCCTTTGGCGCACCCGAAGATGTGGCCGCCCCCCGGCGTGAGATCGGTGAAGCCGATGCGCGCGGCCCGATTGGTGAGGCGATGGAAATCGGGCTGGCAGCTCTGGCGAGTTATGTATTTGAGTCCGGCGAAGTGTCTGAAGGCAGCGGCCATGCGATGTCGGCGATTGACTTGCAGCGCCAGGGAGCCAACCAGGAAGCGGTCGGGGCCTATCAGCGTGCGCTGGCGGCCAGCCTCCGCCACACCGGAATATACCTGAATCTGGGGGCGCTCCAACTGGAGTTGGAGAAATGGAAAGACGCGATCAAGACCCTGGAACTGGTGCAAAACGATAAACAGCTTGGCGCGGGCGCGCTGCACGGCATCAGCAAAGCCCATCTGGCGATGAACGATCACCGCACCGCCGCCAGCAAGTTGATCCAGACCCTCCGGCTGGTGGATGTTGGGCTGGCGATCAACCCGGACGAAGCCGACCAGTTAGACGCGCTCTACAACAAACTCTCGTACAGCGCTCAAGATGCCGACGAGCAGCAGCTTCGCAGTATGAACGCGCGTTTTCTCGACCTGTTGAGCGGCCCGACCTGGAAACAGCGTGTCGCTGAGACACGCGGCTGGCTGCAAGAGGCTATGACCCTGCAAGAGCGTGATTCGCTGGTCAGTCTGGCGATCCATGTTGACAACCGCATCACCGAAGGGTTGAACATGATTGATCGCTACAAACGCCAGGGTTTGACCATGATGGCGATGGATCAGGCGCATTATATGCTCGAATCCGCGCCCGATTACCTGCCGATTCACCTGCGGCTGGCGCAAATTTTGATCGAACGGAACAGCATCCCTGAAGCTATCGAAAAATATAACCTGATCGCGGACACCTACCGGCTGCGCAATGACGATGACCGCGCCATGGAGATTTTGCAAGAAGCGATTAAACTGGCGCCGATGGATATTGCGCTGCATCGCGGCCTGATCGAACTGCTCGAACAAGCCGAAAAATGGGAACAAATGCTTAACCAATACCTGGACCTGGCCGACGCTTATTATCAAATGGCCGATCTGGAAACCGCCAGCAGCACCTATCAGACCGCGCTCCAGCTTACGCAGCGCATCAACACGCCGCCGGAGCAGGTGATCAATATTATGCACCGCCAGGGCGAAGTTGAGGTAAGCCGGTTGAATCTGCGCGCCGCGATGCGGATTTATGAGCAGATTCGTAAGCTCGATGCGAACGACGAACGCGCCCGCCGCGCCCTGGTGGATCTGAATTACCGGCTGAACGACCCGGTTTCAGCAGTGCGAGAACTGGATGGGCTGCTGCGCATTTATGCCAAAGAGCATAAAGCCGGGCAGATTATTCGTGTGTTAGAAGAACAGGTGACGTTGTATCCGAAAGACATGGCGCTGCGCTCACGCCTGGCGGCAGTCTATCGCCAGACCGGCAACGACGCGAAATCTATCGAGCAGTTAGACGAACTGGCCGAACTTCAGCTAGAGGCCGGTCAGCACGGTGATGCGCTGGTGACGCTCAAGCGAATTATCTCCCTCAATCCACCTCAACTCGATGGGTATAAAGAACTGCTGCGGCAGTTGGGCGGACAGTAAATTGTTATGCGCTTGATGTGGACGCTGGAAACCTTCCGGTGGAGTGATGTCCCCGACGTATTGATCGTAGCGGTGATTTTGTTCGCCGCCAGCATGGTAGTACGTGGAACGCAGGCCGTTCCGCTGCTGCGTGGAACCGTAGGGGTTGTGTTAGTGCTGGCGTTTCTCACCACCATGTTTGAGTGGGTGGCGTTTCGCTGGCTGCTCAACGGCCTGATCACCGCCTTTATTGTCGCCATCCCGATTATCTTTCAGCCCGAACTCCGCCGCGCCCTGGAAAAAGTAGGGCGAACCGGGTTAGGGACACTGTTCAGCCGGTCCCCCGCTTTCACCGAAGATGAACAAATTATCGAAGCAATCTGCGCCGCTGCGGCCCGCCTGTCTGAACGGCGACATGGGGCGTTGATCGTGTTGGAGCGCAACGACGCACTGAACGAGTTTATCGAAACCGGCGTGCCGCTCGATTCTGAGATCAGCCCGCAGTTGTTACTCACCGTATTCTGGCCCAAAACCGAACTTCATGACGGCGCGGTAATTATCCGGCAGGGGCGCGTCGCGAGTGCCGCCTCAGTGCTGCCGCTGTCGTCCGGGCGCAACCTGACGGATCGCAAACTCGGCACACGCCACCGCGCCGGGCTGGGGATCAGCGAAATTTCGGATGCGCTGTGCGTGATCGTCTCTGAGGAAACCGGGCGAATCTCCGTTGCCAACCGGGGCCGGATGATTCGCCGCCTGGATGCGGCGCGTCTGCGCACCATCCTCAGCGCGTTTTATACCGGATCACGCCCGCGTTCTCAGACAACCTGGTTCTGGACACCCTGGATC
This sequence comes from Chloroflexota bacterium, assembly GCA_016234525.1. Taxonomy (GTDB): domain Bacteria; phylum Chloroflexota; class Anaerolineae; order Aggregatilineales; family Aggregatilineaceae; genus JACRBK01. The sequence goes on along the minus strand of JACRBK010000418.1, from coordinate 442 downwards.
ACCCGGCTGCGCAGCCGCAGCAAAGCGCGTCCTCGGCGGCGCGCGGCGTGAACAGTGATCAGTTAACAGTTTTTAGTTTACCGCTAGGGGTTTAGGGCTGTTGTCGCTGAGCCTCACCCCCTAACCGGAAAGGATAAGTGCAGATTTAGCCCCTCTCCATGCAATGGAGAGGGGTTGGGGTGAGGCTGATTCTATTAAAACAGGGCGCAGCAGCGAGTTTTACCCCTATCCCCCCGCCCCCTTTCCCCGCTACGCAGAGAAAGGGGGAGAAATACCAGAGTCTCCCCTCTCTACAAGCGCATCGCAGTGTGGATTGGACACATGGGTGGGGCTAAAAACAGGCGCCGCTGCGCCTCGCACCTATTGAAAACTGTCCACTTGTTTTACTGATAGCTGAAAGCTGATTGCTTAATTCCATGCGTAACGGCTCTATGTATCAAAC